>CBDUUO010000120.1:0-8058 GCA_965370395.1 uncultured bacterium | reverse complement strand
AACAGCACAAACAAGAAATGAATTAAAACCACCAGATCGGCGAGTAAATCGTAAGGCATGCGAATCAATTAAAATATGATGAAGTCCGGAATTCCTCACTTATTCATAATTGGCTCGGTTTCGGCGAGCCTCAATCGCACAAAAAGCCAGGGGGCGCCCAGCGCACCCCACAAGCCCACGGAAGCATATCGAACAATTCGAAACAAGGCTGCCGGCTCCAATCCCGAAAAGGCGATTCTGAGCCCCAGCCAGATGCCGATAAGCACAATGACACCCAGGATAAAACGCAATACTTTTGAAATCAGGCTTCCAGCGGAGTCAAATTTTATCCAGCGCCGCTCCAGCATGATCCCCGCGGCAAACCCCAATAAGGCGCCGCCGGCGCTCAAAGCGTAACGTTAACCCTCCGGGTTGATTAAAATCAGTATGATCGGCAAGACCACTGCGGCTGCAGTTTGCCAGATGATGCCTTTTTCAACCAGCCAGGCTTCAACATGGGTGCTGCTTCATACGCCTTTAAGGGTCAAATTATTCTTATCCTTACTATCCGTTCGTTGCCGGTTGCCAGTGGTCCGTTGTCGAATCGTTACCACGGACAACGGACGACAGACAACGGACACTGAATATATTTATTCAGCAGGTTCCCAGCGAATCACCTGTTTTTTAAAATCGATATTGTAATGGAAGTTTTTCAGAAAATTCATACCCAGCAATCCACTAGCGGTCACCGGCGGCCCTTCATGGTTGATAATCAGAATGTTGGCGTTGCTCATTTTTTGCGGGCCGACTTTTATGTAACTGACTTTTCCGACCTCGGTGTAGATCTGCTGGCCGCCGGCCACCTGGGACAACCCTTTTTGCAGCGCAACAATATTGAGCTGATTGGCAATGTCGCGGTACAGCACCGTCTGGGATGCGCCGGTATCCAGCAGCAAAAGAACCTCTATTTCAATACCGTTGTTTCCAATCGTAACCGGTACAAAAACCCGATTCCCTTTGATGGTTACCGGGGTTTCGATGCTTTTCTGTCTGGCAAGTTGCTCTTGACGTTGTCTTTCGGCTTCTTCTTTTTCAGCGGCCTGTTGCAGTTCCAGCTCCATCTGGCGCTGCTGTTCTGCCTCCAGCGTTTTGTGCTGTTGCTGTTCCTGTTCGAGTCGGAACTTCCTCTGGTCGGCAGGCAAATGGTCATACTTTTCCTTGTACACATTCACCTGATCCATGTATTCCGGAGGGACTTTGGTGAGGTCATCGACATAAAAAATTCGCCCATCTTTATCCACATACTTATAAAACTCGGCCTGTGAATCCATTGGATAAATCAAGACAAGAAAGACGGTGATGAGACAGCCGCAAAAATAGCTTTTTTTAAGCAACATCGTTGACTCCAACAATCTTTTTCTGATGTAGAGCGTTTGTCAAAATAACGTTCCGATAGCGGTAGTTTATTGTGTCTTCTGCGGGTTGTCGATAACCTCCAATATGGCCTGATCCAAACGCTCTAATACACACCACCATCTCGCTTGTTAGGAAATCTGGCAAACGAAACATATTTATGACAACCGGTATAGTGGGTCATTCATTGGCGCCGGCGGGGGCATGCCGCCAGTGGGCAATGGCGTTGGCATAATAGGACAAGACGTCCATTTCTTCGGGTACGGCCCTGTAAATTCCCTGCGACTCTTGAACCAGCCTTCTGAGCACTAACATATTCAAAGCGTTTAAAACGGATTCCACCCGCTTGCGGGGTGAAACATACACGTGCGCCCCATCTTCCTGGAGATCCGCAATAAGCCGGTCCACCTGCGCCTGCACCTCAAAAGCACGCATCCCTTTGGGACCGGATTCGAGCATCACCGTCGCAACCAGGGAGACGGGCAGCGCCGGAACCACCTGCCTGATGGCATCCATAAGCCGATCCGCAAGTTTTTCAACTTCTAAAAACCGTGCTTGGCGCTCCAACTTGGCGAAATCTACGCTTTTGTCCTCGCAATATTGATGAACAGAGACCGGATTCCCAAAATTAACGTAGGCATAGCCAAATCGCTGCCAACGGCTCAAAATCATCAGGATCAGGCTTTTCCAGATAAACCCGCAGGTGGTTTTGATGACAAACCAATTGCTCCGTTTTTCGGCGTCGGGATCCAGTTGCCGCAACAGGCTTCGATCTTCCAGGGTTCGATCATAATTCACTCCCACGGGTATAAATACAATATCCCGGTCATTTTGAGGATCAAAACTGCGCAGCATATAATCTAAAAAGCCGAGCTTGGGCGGCCGCAGGCGCCCGTCACGACTTAAACCGCCTTCTAAAAATACGGCCTGACAGACGCCTTCTTTGGTCGCCATATGGACATAGCGCTCCAGAACGCGCCGATACAACGGATCTTTGGAATTGCGCCGCACAAAAAAAGCGCCCATGGCCCTGATAAGCATTTGCAGGGGCCAGATTTTAGCCCACTCCCCGACCGCATAAGACAGGGTTGTTTTTTCCGCGGCCAGAAAGGCAATCAGGACATAATCCATATTGCTGCGGTGATTGATAACAAATACGACGGTGGATTCAGGGTCAATCGATGTAAATTGTTCATTATCGACGAGACCAATGCGCACGCGGTAAAGTAGCCGCGCAATTTTTTTGGCCATCCAGTATCCAATCCGAAAATAAAGATAGGCATTAAATGACGGCACGATTTCCCGGGCATAAACCATCACTTCTCTTTGAACGATTTCCCGGGGACAATCGCGTTCGCGCGCGGTTTCCTGAATGGCTTCGACGACTCTGGGATCGTAAACCAGGCGATCAATCAAAACCTGTCGTTTGGTCAGCTGGAAGGGTTTGATCTGAATATCAAGACGGGAGCTGATTTCATCGATCACGCGATTGATCCGTCGTCGAATAAACCAGCGTGAACTGGGGATCAGAATGCGTTCCAACACGGCCCACGCACATACGGCCAATAAAATGATAAAAAGCCAGACTGATATGGTAACCTGACCGCTCATGGGATTATCCTTTCCTTTGACAAGAAAACAGCCGGCAGCACAGGTCCTCAAATGCAGTCGCATCTTGACGAATCGACAACGGCGTGAAATAATTACGTATAAAAAATAAACAGTGATCGTCGTTGCCGGCCTTCCCGTCCGGGCCCGGCACAAGCATAAATAGATCAGAATGTATTATAGGTCACCGATCGGAGAATTCAAAGGGGTTTTTAATGCAAAACACAAACTCCGCGAAAAAGCGATTGCTCTTGATCATCACCGGCTTTATCTTTATTATTCTGATGGGTCTGGTGATTCGCGCGAGTTATCATAATACGGAAAAATATTACCTGAAATCAACAGCCGGAGCCGTGGAAATCTGGCAGGGAACCTTCTCACCGGGGGAAAAAAAGCGGATCCTGATTATGCCCGGCGTTCAGATACCCGCAAAAACAAAAACCGTTTATGCAATGGAAGAGGTTTATCCGCTGGCATTTAAATTCTATGTCAGCAAAGCGGATGCCCTGATGGAAGTGCCGGGCATGCCGGATTTTGTCGGCATCAAGTCCTATCTAAATAGAGCGCTGTCCTTTGCCACAACCGAGGACTTTCGCCAAACTGCGCACGGGCGGATCAACCAGATTGACCGCTTGATCCTGCTTTACAAAGCCGATGTTGCGGCCACCAAAGGCACCCGCAGCGGCCTTGAAGCGGCCCTGGGCTATCTCGACCAGGCGGCCAAATTAAATCCCGATGAAATTGAAACCGAACTCATCAAAAAGAAAAAAGCATCGATTCGAGAGTTATTAGAGACGCAATAAGAAAAGCCGCCATGACCACCAAACGCATTCTAATACTGGCTCCGCTGATACTGACCCTGATCCTGCTCCAGTCCTATTTCTGGGTTCCCACCTATGAACAACAGGCCAAGGGCAACCCCGAGCGCTTGAATCAATACATCAATGCATCCATCGGTGATGCGGCCATGCTCAACCCGATTTTATCCGCGGACAGCGCCAGCAGCGAGATAGAAGGAAAAGTTTTTGAAGGTCTCATTGACCGCGATGAGGATTTGAATTTCAGGGGCCGGCTGGCCACATCCTGGGAAATCTATGAAGAAGCCTATTTTTATATCAATGCAGCGGCCGATATACCCTACCATGGCCGTTTGAATCCGCAAGCGATTGTAGAACTGCTACAAAATTCTAAACAAAAAGAGAATCTATCACCTGCAGCGCTGAAACAAACACTGGACAACATTAGGTCAATTTCGTTGATTCCGCCGCACACTTACACGCTGACCCGGTCAAATAAAACCTCCCCTGATGACAAAAAACCGAGCGAAATAAAAATCAGCGTTTCGGCGCCTGCCAGGGTTAAACTGGTGTTAAATGAGGTCGACCCGGATCTATTTGCCAATCTAAAACATCTCCTCGGTGACACTTATTTTTCGAGTTTTGGCGGGCAGAAATTTTTAACACCCCGACCTCCAGTCGACAAGGATCTGCTGTCAATTTATGCCCGGGAATTTCTGCCGGCGGTGGAACACAATCCGGTTATCGTATTTAAGCTGAGGAAGAATGTTAAGTTTCATGACGGCCATATATTCGATGCCCACGATGTCAAGTTCACCTATGATGCGATTATGGATCCCAAAAATCTCTCGCCACGTATCGCAGATTATGAACCGGTTAAAGAAGTACAGGTGATCGATCCGCTCACGGTTCGAATTGTTTATAAACGATTGTACTCACCGGCCCTCGGAACCTGGGGCATGGGGATCCTTCCCGAGCACCTCCTCAACTCGCAAGCGCTGAAAGAAGAAGCGCTTAAACTCGGCCAGGATCCGGCAGACTTTACAATGCGACAAAGCGCCTTTAAGCGCCATCCCATCGGATGCGGGCCTTTTGTATTTCGCGAGTGGAAATCCGATCGATTTATCACCCTGGATCGCTTTGACGATTACTGGGAAGGGCCACCCCATTATAAAAAATATTTATTTCGGATACTGCCCGATTTATTGACCCAGGAAATGGAGTTCTACGCCGGAACAATCGACAGCTACGGCGTGCAACCCCATCAGGTAAAACGCCTGAAAGCAGACCCCAGATTCCAGAGTTTTTCCGGCCTCTCCTTCGGCTATACCTATATCGGTTACAATATGCGGCGCAAACCCTTTGATGATCGGCGGGTTCGTCAAGCCTTAAGCATGGCGATTGATGTGAACAAAATCATAAAATTTTTGCTGCATAACCAGGGAGAAAGAATCACCGGTCCATTCGTCAAGCAGACCGATTTTTATAACCATAATATTAAACCCGTTCCTTATGATCCAGCAGGAGCGTTGAAATTATTGGCCGAAGCCGGGTGGCAGCGCAACGTCGAAGGTTGGCTTGAAAGAAATGGTCAGCGGCTGCAATTTAAGCTCATCACCAACAACGGCAATGATATTCGCAAGGCGATCCTGGCCATTGCTCAGGATTCATGGAAGCAAATCGGTATCGATGTTCGCACCGATCTTGTGGAATGGGCCGTCTTTATTCAGGAGCGGGTCAATAAAATGAACTTTGATGCCCTGGTGCTCGGCTGGTCCATGGGGATAGACCCGGATTTGTATCAGATATGGCACTCAAGCCAGACCAACCCTAACCAACTTAATTTTGTCAGTTTCAAAAACAAAGAGGCCGATGATCTGATTGTCAAAATCAGACAGGAATATGATCACGAACAACAGGTCGAATACTGCCACCGCCTGCATGAGATTATCGCCGACGAGCAACCTTATACGTTTCTATATGTGGGTAAATGGACGGCGATCCTGGACAATCGGATCGTAATAAAAGAAATGAATAATTCTGGAAATGCAGTCTATAAAAAAATAACACCCACCAAGACCGGCAGCTATACTTTCCATTTTAATAAATGGATCAAGCTCACAGAAATGCCGGAGCTTGCGCCATAAAAAGTTAAAGGAATTTGAGATGTTGTCATTTATCGGACGCAGCATTGTCCAGAAAATTATAACGCTTTTCTTTGTTTCGATTGTCTCTTTTTTAATAATTCACCTGGCGCCCGGCGAGCCCAGCCAGGTGGATCCCATGAATCCCAAATTCACCCCCGAAATGGTTGAAAGATTTCGCGAGGCGTTTCATCTGGATGAACCGCTTTATGCACAGTATCTCTACTTTTACCGCGACCTGTTCTCCGGCAAAACCATATCCTGGAAGGATAATCTTCCTGTCCTAAAAAAGATTTGGGAACGGTTTCTGAACAGTCTTCCGCTGTTTATCGTGGGCACCATTTTGACCTGGACCATTTCTTTTCCGGTCGGAATCCGCTCGGCACTTTTCAGAGGCGGATTTTATGACCGCAGCTCAACGTTTTTTGCTTATCTTTTAATTTCAATCCCGGGTTTCTTTTTCGCTTATATTCTTATTATTTTTGTTGTCAATCAATTTCAGGTTCCGGTTATCGGGATGGAGACATTTGGAATTGGCGACACGGCCTGGCCGAACAGAGTTATGGATAGAATCTGGCATCTACTGCTGCCTTCCCTCCTGGGGGCGACCGGCGGCATCGCCGTGCTTTCCCGCTATGTTCGCAGCCAGATGCTCGAGGTCGAAGGTCAGGATTATGTCCGCACGGCCAAAGCCAAGGGGCTGCCACCGGATCAAGTGCATTACAAACATGCCCTGCGCAATGCACTGCTGCCTTTTGTGACCATGTTTGGACTGATTCTGCCCGGTCTGATCGGCGGATCGGTCATTATCGAATCGATATTCGCATGGCCCGGTATGGGCAGAATGGCCTATGAAGCGATTCTGGCACGTGACTATCCGGTGATTCTAACGATAAACTTTGTTGCGGCAGTATTAGTGCTGGTCGGCACCTTTATCTCGGACCTGCTTTATCTTGTCGTAGACCCAAGAATACGAATGTAATGGATGTGAACCCACATACAAACTCGCAGAATTACCAGCTGGATGAACCCCTGGCGCCCAAACGGACCCGCCTGGAGGAGTTCTGGCGCCTTTTCAAGCAAAACAGGCTGGCAATTGCAGGACTGGTTTTTTTCATTGTTTTCTTCGTAGTGGCAATCATCGGCCTGGCATTAACCCGCGGTAAAGACCCTGTTCTGGATCCCGCGATGGTCCGTCTGCAGGAAAAGTTACGTCCACCGCTGGCCAAACCCAATTTTGAAATGCTGCAGCCCAATGAAGTCCCGACGCTGGGTATTTATGTATTCGGAACCGATGACCTGGGGCGCGATGTCTTTGCGAGAATGCTTCAGGGATCATGGGTATCTTTGACCGTCGGCTTTGTGGCGGTTGGCATAGCGATTATAATCGGGATATTTCTGGGGGGAATTGCGGGCTATTACGGACAACGCCATATTCGGATCAACCAGCTAATTGCCGCTGGGTTTTTAACCGCGGGAGCGGTTTTACTGATCACTGATCTGATTTGGGCGGGTGCTGTGTTTTTACTTTGCGGACTGGCCTGCATTCTACTATCGTTTTTGACGAAAAAATCAGCACGATCCAGAACCAAACCTGCCTGGACACGCTTGTGGTACTTCAACACCATCTCGATCGACACGCTGGTGATGCGATTTGTAGATATCATGCTGTGCTTTCCGAGCTTTTTGCTGATTCTTACGGTTGTAGCGCTGCTGCCTGCCAGTATTTACAACATCATGATCGTCATTGGATTAACGAGCTGGATGGGCACGACCCGTTTTGTGCGCGCCGAATTTCTTTCATTGCGGGAACAGGACTTTGTGGCCGCCGCCAAGGCTCTGGGACTAAACGACTTTCGAATCATCTTCCGCCATATGATGCCCAATGCGGTTGCACCGGTGTTGGTTTCCGCTACCATCGGTATTGCAACCGCGATTTTAACCGAAGCCGGTCTAAGCTTTCTGGGATTCGGAGTCCCACCCCCGCATGCCACCTGGGGAAATATTTTATCAGGCGGTAAAGGATTTATTTTTGACGCACCCTGGCTGACCTTCGTGCCGGGAATTGCCATATTGCTTGTGGTGCTTTCATTTAACCTGTTTGGAGAAGGACTGCG
>CBDUUO010000119.1:0-8122 GCA_965370395.1 uncultured bacterium | reverse complement strand
TCCAAGTTCCGGTATTCCAACACACCAATTTTCTAAAATTATGGAGAAAAACCTATGCCCTTTCCTGCCAATAAAACCAAAATTGTCTGTACCATCGGACCGGCCTCGAATTCCCCGGAAGTTTTGCAGAAAATGATCCGAGCAGGCATGAACGTCGTGCGCCTTAATTTTTCCCACGGTGATTTCGCAAGCCATGGAGAGACCATCCAAAAAATCCGGGCCGCATCAAAAGCCACCAAAAGACGGGTGGCCATCATGGCCGATCTGCCCGGTCCCAAAATGCGTATCGGTCAATTTGAAGAGGAACCCATTGAATTGCAACTCGATGATCTCTTCACCTTGACAACCGAGGATGTCATCGGCAATCAGACGCGCGTATCGATCAGCTTCTCTCGTCTACCCAAAGTCGTTAAACCGAAAGATGAATTGTTTTTAAACGATGGTCTGATCGAGCTTGAAGTCATAAAAGCAGAGGGCCATGATGTCCAGTGTAAGGTTATCGTCGGCGGTCAACTCCGATCTCGCAAGGGGCTCAACTTACCCGGTATCGATCTGGGCATCAGCGCATTCACGGACCGCGATCATGAATGCCTGAAATTTGCCATGCAAAACGGCGTGGATGCGGTCAGCCAGTCGTTTGTTGAAACCGGCGAAGATATCAAGGCGGTCCGCAAAGCCGCCAAGGATCTTGGCCACGATCCTTTCATTATCGCTAAGATCGAGCGTATCGGGGCACGCAATCACATCGATGACATCCTTGACGCAGCCGACGGCATCATGATTGCGCGGGGTGATCTGGGGGTCGAAATCCCCATCGAAAAAATGCCCGTTGCCCAGAAGCTACTTATGCGCAAGGCCAACCTGGCAGGCAAACCAGTCATTACCGCCACCCAGATGTTGGAGTCCATGACCCATAACCGCCGGCCCACCCGGGCCGAGGCCACCGATGTGGCCAATGCCATATTGGACGGCACCGACTGTGTCATGCTGTCCGGAGAATCTGCCATGGGCGAATATCCGGTGGATGCAACCGCTATGTTGGCCAAAATTGCAGCTGCCATCGAACCGCACCGCACCGTCAATCCCATCAAGGGGAAACTGACATCCCGCCGGGAAAACGATGACGTTCATCTTGAAGATTTGATTGCCTTGAGTGTTGAAACGACGCTCGAGCGCATCACCCCTCCGACGGTGATCGTACCCACCCGCAGCGGGGCAACGGCAAGAAGCATCACCCGTTTTCGGTTGCCGGTGTGGATTACCGCATTCAGCCGTTATGAAAAAACATGCCGGGATCTGATGTTTTCTTACGGAGTCCTGCCGATTTGTGAGTCGGAACACCCGGACGACTGGAAGCAATGGGCCCGAAACTGGCTGCAAACCATCGGGGAAGTTGGCAACCTGGTGGTGTTGACCGAAGGGCCATCAACAAAACATCCGTATCGCAACAACCGCATGGAGATACTTGACCTGAGTCGCACATAACAAAAAACGCCTCCGGCGCTTTTTGGTTAATTGGTTGAATTTGTTATATTGGTTTTATTCGTTAGAACCGGAGAAGGATATGAGTAGTGCGGGCCACCGTGCCCGCTTGATTTGGGTCGGCTCGGTGTCCGACCCTACTTTTTGTTTATCGGAGAAGGATATGAGCTCAAATATTGTAAAGATGCGCGAGCACGCCATGCAGATTTTTCAGGCCGGGCTGCAGGCCGTAGATCCGGTGGAAGCCATTGCCCGCCACGTCACATTAAAAGATAATGTGCTCCTGATCGGCGACAAGCAGTTTAGCCTTAAAGATTATGATAAAATTCATGTTGTCGGTGCCGGAAAGGCTGTTGCGCCCATGGCCCGGGCCGTGGAGGATCTTCTGGGAAATCGTATTTCCGATGGTGTGATTGTTGTCAAAGATGAGCACGGCTTACCTTTAAAAAAAATAAAGATCCGCGAAGCCAGTCACCCGGTTCCCGACGAGCGGGGTGTACAGGGTACCGAGGAAATCCTCTCCCGGGTTGAAAAAGCCGGTAAGCGCGATCTGGTCATATGCTTGATCTCCGGCGGTGGCTCCGCACTTTTAATTGCTCCGGTTCAGGAAATATCACTTGCGGATAAACAAAACGCTACCAAACTTTTATTGGCCTGCGGTGCAACCATTCATGAGTTTAACACCGTCCGCAAACATCTCTCCCGGGTCAAAGGCGGCAGACTGGCACAGATGGCTTATCCGGCTACTGTTACCAGTCTGATCCTTTCGGATGTGGTGGGAGATGATCTGGATGTCATTGCATCCGGACCGACGGTGCCTGATTCCAGCACCTTTCAAGACGCCGAAAAGATCCTTAAAGGCTATGGCATCTGGCAGCAGCTGGCGTCTTCTGTTCGCAATCATATTGAGAAAGGGTCTTCCGGCCAGATAGCCGATACACCCAAATCGGATGACACGGTCTTTCAACAGTGTTCCCAGGTAATGGTGGGAACCAATCTTCAAGCGTTAATGACCGCCGGAAAAGCAGCCGAACAGCTCGGATATCGCCCTTTGATTCTTTCTTCCAAAGTAGAGGGAGAAGCCCGCGAGGTGGCTAAGTTTTATACGGCCATTGCCAAGGAAGCCCTGGCCTCAGAGAACCCATTGAAACCTCCGGTATGTGTACTTGCCGGGGGTGAAACCACGGTGACGCTTCAAGGAGATGGGCGCGGCGGCCGCAACCAGGAGTTCGCACTGGCAGCGGCGCTGGCAATCGAGGGATTAGACAACACCGTTGTGCTGTGCGGCGGCACGGACGGAACCGACGGCCCGACGGATGCCGCCGGAGCTATTGCCGACGGTAACACCGTAACGCAGGCCCGGGAAAACGGGCTGGATCCAAAAGATTTTCTGCAGCGCAATGATTCTTACAACTTCTTTCAGAAACTGGATGATCTGATAATGACAGGCCCGACCCGTACCAATGTAATGGATATCTATATGCTGCTGGTTGGCCGCTCAAACTAAAAATACGTCTCGGAATTTCTATAACTTAATGAAAATACAGGGTATTTTTTGAGGCCTGAGTTTTGGCCTCAATCATGGAATATTGGAATTGTGGAACGATGGAATAGTGGGTTTTCAAAGGATATTATCCATTTTAAACTTTATCGTCAAAATGAATTTTGCCATTTACCCAATATTGCAGGATCCCAAGCCCATTTTTCCAATATTCCAACATTCCATCATTCCATCATTCTCCGCCTTCGGCGGATGAGCGAAGCGAACTAAGAGAAATTCTGTTTAAATTTTAACTGCCACTTTAAACAAAAGGAGCTATCAATAGTCGAGTTATGGACCTGATAGTTGCCAGCGCTCCCATTATTATCCTTATCTACATGATGACGAAAAAAAACAGCATCCCGTCTCATGTAGCCCTGCCGGTGTCGGCTGTCCTGGTATATGGCATTAAATTGATCTATTTCGGGCACAACCCCAATTTAATCAACGCCACCGTTGTCAATGGACTGCTGACGGCCTGGACGCCGATACTGATTATCTGGGGCGCCATATTTCTGTTTAAAACCATGGAGCATTCCGGCGGCATGGATATCATCAGAGCCTGGCTCAACACCATCAGCAGCAACCGCATCGCGCAACTGATGATCATTGGCTGGGCGTTCGCTTTTCTCATCGAAGGGGCCAGCGGATTTGGAACCCCCCCGGCCCTGGCGGCACCGATCCTGGTGGGGCTGGGATTTGCGCCCCTTAAAGCGGCCATCCTGTGCCTGATGATGAACACGGTGCCGGTGTCTTTTGGAGCAGTCGGTACTCCCACCTGGTTCGGCTTGGGTGGGCTCGGGCTCGACCAAAATTTAATTCTAGATATCAGCTTCTACTCGGCCTTGATGAATGCCTTTGCAGCGCTGGTCATCCCCATTATTGCGCTACGGTTTGTGGTAACGTGGCAGGAGATCAAACGCAATCTGGTGTTCATCTATCTGTCGATTATCAGTTGCGTACTGCCCTATGTGCTGCTGGCAAAATTTAACTATGAATTTCCCGCTATTGCTGGCGGAATGATCGGCTTGATCGCATCCATTTTAATATCCCAAAAAGGGATCGGACTGGCCCCGGAGGCAGATCTGCAAGAAAACAAAGAACCATCAATACCGATCAAAAAACTCGCCACCGCATTGTTTCCACTCTGGGCAACAATTATCGTTCTTCTGGTAACGCGCATTGAAGAATTGGGATTGAAGGATTTTCTAACGGATGCCACCCCGGTCTTTAAAACCAATTTAGGCTCATTCGCACAGTTTACCGTCAGCTCATCATTGGCGGTGGGTTTGAAAAATATATTCGGTACTGAGAGTATCTGGGAATATCAAACACTTTACGTGCCGGCTTTGATTCCGTTTTTCTTCATTTCTTTGATCTCATTTGTCATCTATAAATTATCAAAGCCGATTATGCGCCAAATCGTCTCAGAATCTTATGATCGCTTGAAAAAACCGATACTGGCATTGCTGGGAGCGCTGGTAATGGTGAAATTGATGATGGTGGGTGGAGAGAAATCTTCGGTCATGCTGATCGGCAGCGCTTTTGCCGGAGCCATCGGCGAGAGATGGCAATTTTTTGCCAGTTACCTGGGGGCACTTGGCAGTTTCTTCTCAGGTTCCGCCACAATCTCAAACCTGACCTTTGGCGGTATTCAGAGTTCCATCGCTCAGAATCTCGGGCTCGACCGTGCAATTGTTCTCAGCGCACAGAGCGTCGGAAGTGCTATGGGCAACATGGTCTCGATTAACAATATCGTGGCAGTTTGCTCGATACTGGGCATTATCAATAAAGAAGGGGAGATTCTAAAAAAAACGTTTCTACCCACCCTGCTTTACGGCGGTATTGCGGCAATCGCCGGTTATATTCTTTAGGATATTGGATTCGCGCTGTATTAGTACCTTTGAAATTATTTTTTTGCATTTTGTGGCAAAATTTCTTCATACCAACAGCTTACCGGATTCATGGTAGCGGAATACTGGAATGGTGGAATAGTGGAATAATGGGTTTTAATCGGAATACGATCTCTTAAATTTAAAAATTGATCTGATCCCTATTTATGACCCAATATTCCAGCTTTCCAATATTCCAACATTCCAAAGTGTTGCATGCTTGCGCGTTATGGATAATACAATGATTACCTGTTTGGTTCCGGCTTGTCCGCGTTAGGAATAATATATTCATTAATCAGCCGGCTTCAGGCGACTGGCCGCGGAATGATCCAGGAACCAGGTGACTTCTCCATGGGCGGGCTGTATGAGTTGAACGGGAAACCGGGTCGTCTTCGAGTCACCCTCCAGAACCGCCTTGAGTGTATCGGCTTTATCTTCACCGCTGACCAGAAACAGAATTTGGGCCGCATTGTTGAATACGGGCAAAGTCAGGGTAAAACGGTGGGATTGAAATTTTTTAACCCAGTTGGCTACCACCAGTCGTTTGGTCTCCACAAGAGCTGATGTGGCGGGAAACAGAGACGCGGTATGACCGTCCGCCCCCATACCCAGCAGCACACAATTAAATTGGGGAATTTGCCCGGCTTCGATTCCAAAAAATCGGCGGATTTCGATCTCATAATCGGCTGCGGCCACGTCGGCATCAGCGTCCTCGGCGTGAATTCGGTGAATGTTTGTTGATGGAATCGGCACTTTCGACAACATGGCATTATAGGCCATGAGGTAGTTACTGTCCGGATGACCCGCTGGGACGCGGCGTTCATCGCCCCAGAAGAAATGGATGCGCTCCCAGGGAATCTGTTCCCGCAGCGCCGCTTCATTTGCCAGCAGTGAATACAGTCGCCTGGGAGTGGAACCGCCGGATAAAGCCATGCTATAAACATCCCGGGTTTGTAATGATTGCGATATATGGTCAACAATTGTTGCAGCCGCTGACCTGCTCATGGCTCCGGCGTCGGCGAGAATCCGAATTTTCTGATTTTCTGAATTCATCATAAAAGCAAGTGCGCTAAATTTGGAAGTGAACTAAAGTGACTAAAGTTAAGGGATTTTACCCGTCGAGAGCCTCTGGGTCGAACGATCGTTTTTATAATAAAAGATAGAGCGCAGCGACGCCTTAACTATAGGCACTTCCAACTTTAGTTCACTTTAGTCACTTTTTTTTAGCTATTCTTAAGATAGCTCCCAATATAAGAATTGAATTGCCACTTTGCAATTTAAAGATTAAGGATCGCCTTGTTAAGGAAAAATTTAGAATTATACCTGGAGATGCAAAAATGTTAAATAAAGTGAACCCTGCAACAACCAAAAGCTGGCAAAATCTCCACCGCCATTATGAGAAAACCAAAAATATCCACATGAAAACCCTGTTCGCAGAAGATCCCCATAGATTTAATGAATTTTCCATTCGGTTTAATGATATTCTTGTCGATTACTCCAAAAATAGGATTACAGAAGAAACCATCAAGCTTTTAATTGCGTTAGCTGAAGAGTCCGGCTTAACAACTGCGATCGAAAATATGTTTGGCGGACAACGTATTAATGAAACCGAAAATCGAGCCGTCCTGCATACCGCCTTGCGCAACAGAAATAACACCCCGATTGTTGTCGATGGAAACGATGTCATGCTGGCAGTCAATGCGGTTTTAAAAAAGGTGAAAGATTTTTCCACCAGGGTGATTTCAGGAAAATGGCAAGGATATACCGGCAAAAAAATCAGTGATATCGTCAATATCGGTATCGGCGGATCAGACCTGGGGCCGGTCATGGTCACCGAGGCCTTGAGGCCGTACGCCAAAAAAGGCTTATCCGTTCATTATGTTTCCAATATCGACGGGACGCATATAACGGAAACATTAAAGCGCTTGGATCCGAAAACCACCCTGTTTATGATCGCCTCCAAAACCTTTACCACCCAGGAGACCATGACCAATGCATTTGCGGCCAGAGAATGGTTTTTAAATGCGGCCAAAGACCCGCTGCATGTGGCCCGCCATTTTGTTGCGATTTCAACCAACGCTGAGGCGGTAGAAAAATTCGGCATCGATAAAGACAACATGTTTGTTTTCTGGGATTGGGTGGGCGGCCGTTATTCCCTGTGGTCGGCCATCGGCTTATCGATCGCCTGCTATATCGGATACGAGAACTTCGCTGAGCTGTTGCAGGGCGCTTTTGAAATGGATCAGCATTTTAAAACAGCGCAATTTGACAAAAACATCCCGGTGATACTGGCTTTAATCGGCATCTGGTATAACAATTTTTTCGGGGCTCAAACGGAAGCCATCCTGCCCTATGATCAGTACATGCATCGATTTCCGGCCTACTTCCAGCAGGGCAACATGGAAAGCAACGGCAAATCAATTGATCGAAATAGCGATAAAATTGATTACCAGACCGGACCGATCATCTGGGGCGAACCAGGAACCAACGGCCAGCATGCCTTTTATCAGCTCATACACCAGGGCACCAAATTGATTCCGGCCGATTTTTTAGCACCGGCAATCAGCCATAACCCCATTGGCGAACATCATCAGATTTTATTATCGAACTTTTTCGCCCAGACCGAAGCCCTTTTAAATGGCAAGACCGAAGAAGAAGTGACTGCAGAGTTGAAAAAGAACGGCAAAAGCGATAAAGAAATTCAAAAACTGCTGCCCCACAAATTGTTTGAAGGCAATCGGCCGACCAACTCCATTCTTTTTAAAAAATTAACGCCAAACGTACTGGGGAGCTTAATTGCCCTGTATGAGCATAAAATTTTCGTCCAGGGAGTGATCTGGAACATTTTCAGTTTCGATCAATGGGGCGTTGAGCTTGGCAAGCAGCTGGCCAAGAATATCTTGCCCGAATTGACTGACGACAAACCGGTGAATACCCATGATTGTTCTACAAATGGGCTGATCAACGCGTATAAAAAGATGCGAAGATAGTGTTGTGTCCCTCAGGTAATTTGAAAAACACGGTTTGGTTTTCTCAATATTCTTTTTTAAATATAAATTCGTTTAAATTCCAAGTCCCAAGTACCAAATAACAAATAAATCCCAAACCTCAATTTTTCAATGACCCAAACATTTGCGATTTTGAATTTTGGTAATTGTGATTTGCCCTTCGACTTGGCTCAGGGTGGTGAGCTTGTCGAACCATTTGA
>CBDUUO010000118.1:0-8192 GCA_965370395.1 uncultured bacterium | reverse complement strand
ATCTAAAGTGACTAAAGTTGATGAATTCTGCCATTTTAATAAAAGATGGAGCGCATCGACACAATAACTTTAGGCACTTTAGCTCATTTTAGTCATTTTAGGCACTTCTAGTTTTAAGATAACTTAAGAGGTGGATGTTGAGACTAATTTGGCTTTTATTGAGCTCACCAGATGAATGAAATCTTCCCGAATCATATAGCCGCACGGAACCAAAAGCAGCGTGATGAAGGTGGCGAATAAAACACCAAAGCCCAGACTCACCGCCATTGGAATTAAAAACTGGGCCTGCACACTGCGCTCGACAATCATGGGGGAGAGCCCGACAAACGTGGTTAACGATGTCAGCAAAATGGCTCTGAAGCGCATACAACCGGCTTTAATGACGGCATCATGGGCTGTGTCGCCCGCACTCCGGAAACGATTGGCAGCATAAATCAGAACCAGGGAATCGTTGACCACCACGCCGGCCAGACCGACCATGCCAAAGATGCTCAGGATACTTAAATTGAACCCCATAATCAGGTGCCCGAATAAAGCCCCGACAAAGCCAAAGGGTATGGCCGCCATAACCACAAAGGGCTGGGTAAATGATCGGAAAGGAATGGCCAGCAGAGCATAAATCCCGAAGAGCGCAATGCCAAATCCTTTAAGGGTGTCCGCCCAGGTCTCCTGCTGATGCTTGCCCACGCCTTCAATGGTATAGCGCAAACCTGGATACCGGGCTTTCAGATCGGGCAGGAAATCCGCTGTCAGCAGATTTCGAATCTCATTGGCGTTGGTCACCTTCTCTTCCACGTCGGCAGTGACCTTTACCACGCGATAGCGCTGGGCTCTTTCGATGGTGGCGTAGCCCTGCTTGATATCGACCTGGGCCACTTGATTAAACGGCACCTCGGCACCTGCGGGTGTCCGTATCCGCATATTTTCCAGATGTCCCAGAGACCGGCGTTCGCTCGCCGGATAGCGGATCATCACTTTGATCTCATCTTTACCCCGCTGCATGCGCAAGGCCTCGGCCCCGTAAAAGGCATGCCGCACCTGACGGGCCAGATCCTCCAAGGTCAATCCCAGACTGCGGGCAGCGAGTTTCAACTTGAGCTGAATTTCTTTTTTGCCGGGCAGAAAGCTATCGCCGACATCAAATACGCCGGGATAGCTGCGTAGCTCCATCTTCAAATCGGCGGTAGCCGCCAACAGTTGGCCGTGATCATCGGAAGACAGGTGCACTTCAATGGGATTGCCGGCCGAATGGATTTCACTGCGGTAAGTAATCTTTTCGGCATCCGGAATTGAACCTGCTTTTCGGCGCCAGCGCCGGGTGAGTTGGGCCGTGCTGATTTCCCGGTATTCACCGTCTACCAGGTTAATCCAGACCTGAGCCAGATGACCGCCGGTACCTACAGTGGCTCCCCGACCCGAGTGCCTGCCGACCCGTACCATGCTGTATTCTAAGAGGGGGATGGCATCCTTGGGACGGTTTTGCTCGGCCGCAGACACGGTTTCCAGAGCCGCCCGCTCCATCTGGCTGATAACTTCCCAGGTGCGTTCGACCGGCGTGCCCACCGGCATGGTCACATAAGCGCGCATGGTATTGCCCTCGACTGTGGGGAAATACGTAAATTTTACCCATCCGGCATACCAGATCCCGTAACTGATCGTTAGCAGCGCGATTCCGAAAGCCAGTGTTGCGTAACGCCAGCGGACGCAAAAACCGACCATCCGCACATAGGGCCCGTTAATAAACTGTTTTAACCACCGCGCGAAACGTTTTTCTTTCGGGCGAGCTTCTCCTTGCCGGGTGGCTTTGCGGGCACTGCGCTCCAGATGTGAGGGCAAAATAAAAAGAGCCTCAACCAATGAACCCAGCAAGACCAGGATCACCACGATCGGAAGGTTACGCATCAATTTGCCCATTCGGCCACCGGCCAGCAGCAAGGGCCAGAAAGCGACCATGGTGGTCAGCACCGAAAATATGACCGGGCGGCCGACCTCCAAGGCACCTTCCACTGCCGCCTTAAGGGGCCTACAACCTTCTTCCTGCTTGCGATAAATATTTTCACCGATGATGATGGCATCATCAACCACGATGCCCAGCACCAAGATAAAGGCAAATACGGAAATCATATTGATGGAGACATCAGATTGCGGCAACAGCAATAAGCCGAAGGCGAAGGAGATCGGTATGCCAAGGGTTACCCAGAAGGCCAGACGCAAATTCATCACCGCCCCCAGGAGCATGACAACCAGGATTAGACCGATGGCCAGATTTCTTAACAGCAGTTCTAACCTGCTTTTCAATATTCGGGATCGATCCGAATAAAAGCTGATGTTGACACCTTCCGGAAGACCGGGCCGCATATTTTCGATATAGTGCTTGACCGTTTTGGCCACTGTTAATGCATTTTGATCAGCCACGCGATATACATAGATCATCGCAGCGGTTTTGCCCTGAAATCTAGCACTGATATCGACATCTTCGAAGTCGTCCTTCAGGTTGGCGATCCGCCCCAAGGTAACTTTGCTGCCATCGGGACGCGTAATAACCGCCACATCGCGATAATCCCCGGCAAAATAACGGCGACCTTTGGTGCGGATTAAAATTTCGCCAGCGGCTGTCTTAATACGGCCGGCCGGAAGGTCCAGGCTGGCTTTGCGCACAGCCTCGGCCACCTGGCCTAAGGTGAGTCCGTAACGGCGCAGAGTGGCTTCTGAAATTTCAATGGAGACCTCATTTTTGCGAATACCGTGCAATTCCGCCAGGGTGATACCCGGCAGATTGGTAATATCGTCTTTGATTCGTTCGGTCAGATGTTTGATGGTTTTTTCCCGGGCATCCCCGTAGACCGCAACATTGATAACCCGGCTGCGCCGCGTAACCTCGCGAACTTCGGGTTTTTCAGCCTCATCTGGAAAGGTGGTGATACGGTCGACCTCAGCTTTGACCTCTTCCAAAAGCTTTCTCAGATCCCAGTCCTTGATGACTTCGATGGTGACGGTGCCCCACCCTTCGCGGGCACTGGAATCGATGCGCTCGATACCGGCCAGCCCGGCGATCTTTTCTTCGATGCGGCGCAGGACGGCCTCTTCGACTTCAGAAGGAGAGGCTCCGGGATATTCGGTGGTAATCTTAATAATATCCAGATCGGTTTCGGGAAAAACCTCCACTTTCATCGTCAGGCCGGTAATCGTTCCGGCCAGCAGAAGGAAAATCATTAAGAGATTTGCAGCAACATGATTTTCGGCAAACCAGGCAATCACACTTTTCATGACGCATTGCCCTCCGGTGCCGGCCGGATACGGACCTTCATGCCGTCCGTCACCGCCTTAAGGGGTGAGACCACGACCATTTCACCGTCTTTAAGTCCCCCTTCGACAAGCGCCGCATCGGGGGTCAGGCGTGCAACGCTTACCGTGCGGAAAGTCAACTGACCGTTTTTGTCAACCACCCAGACCACATTGTTTTCACGCAAGGCCGCCCGGGGAATCTTGGCCGCGTTTTCCAGCGTACGGCCTTCGATCTCCACCGTAACAAAGAGCCCGGCGGCCAGCGGCGGCTTGGTTTCATAGGGTTTGTCCACGCGGATGACGACATTGATCATGCGCGTGCGCTCATCGAGCTTGCCTTCTGCACGAACCACCCTGCCCGGCCAGAAGGTTTCTCTGCCGGCAACGCGGGTGCTGACGTTTACCACGGACCCCCGTTCGTCACCCGGAGTGAACCCGGGTACGTGAAACCAGTAAAGGTTCTCGTCTTCGAAGGGCACCACAATCTCAGCCCGGTTGGTTGAAAAAAGCGTGGCCAGCGTCTGGCCGGTAGAGGCGTATTGACCGATATCGACATTTTCCTCGCTGACGCGACCGTCAAACGGCGCTTTGATTTCGGTCCGCGCCAGATTCAGCTTCGCTTTCTGAAGATCGGCCCGATCGGCTGCCAGTTTGGCTCTGGCGGCTGCCAGTTGAGGCTCTTTGGCGACCAGGGCCGGTATCTGGTTGATTTTGGGATCGGCTTTATAAAGCAGGCGCCATTCCTCACGGGAGACCGCCGCTTCTTCCTCGGCGACTTTTAATTTGCTTTCAGCGTCTTTGACCCGGGCCTGTTCCAGGGTAACGGCGAGTTGATAGTCAACCGGATCGATGCGCAGCAATACGTCTCCTTTTTCAAACTCACCGCCGTCCACCAGGGCCCCGGACACAAATACCACTTTGCCGTTTACCTGTGGAACCATTTGGATTTCACGCAGCGGTCTAACCGTGCCTTCACCTCTGATGATCACGACCTGAGGACGCGTTTTAATTCTGGCCACGCTAACCATCGGTTTCGGCACCGGCGGCTGGGTGCGCTCCAGTTTTGGTTTGGTGGCCGTCAGGACCACAAATACCAGTGCGCCGATTCCAATGAACACCATGCTAACAATAAAATGGATGATCCGCGGTTTGTGCTTACTCATAGGTGGTGTCTCTGGTTTTAAAGTCAAAGAAGTACCCGTCGCGTTCGACCACAATCGGCGCGGGCACTGCCCAGCTGCCGCCCAGGGCACGATGTAGATTGACGCGGTTGGTTAAAATGTTCAAATCCACCAGGGCCAGATTATCTTCAGCGGTAAAACGGGTTTGCTGAGCGTCGAGCACATCCAGGTATTCAATCAGCCCTTTGATATAGCGGTTTTGGGCCACGCGTTGGGTCGCACGGGCTTCCTCCAAAAAAATAATCTCACGTTCCCGGCGTTCAAGCTGCTTTTTGCGGGTCAGCAGGGCGCCTTCCACTTCGGCAAATGCATTTAAAATCGCGTCGGCATAATCCGATACTGCCTGCTGGTACTGGGCTTCAACCCCTCGTTGGCGGGCTTTCAGGCGGCCGGCGTTCATCAACGGTTGCACAACCCCCTGGGAAATGTTCCAGATAACACTGTCGCTTTTGAAAAGCCTGTCTTTGCCATCGGCGTTCCAGCCGTAACTGCCGGTTAAGGTAATTGCCGGGAAACGTGCCGCTCTGGCGGAACCGATCCGTTGGTTTAAGGCCACCAGCCGGGCCTCTGCCGCCCGGATATCCGGTCGTCTTAACAGCAATGTAGATGGCAGCCCGGTCGGTACCGCATCCGGTCGCCGGTAATAATCTGCAGGCTGGGGGCGCGCCGGCCGGGTTTCGGGGTAGCGCCCCAGCAAAACCGATAGCTGTTGCTGCAGGATTCCCAGCTGCTGCTGCAATTGGGGAACACGCGTTTCAGCCCCGGCCAGTATCCGTCGCGCCTGCCGCACATCCAGCACCGAGGTCAGACCGCGCCTGTAACGGATTTCAGCAAACTGCAAACTGCGCTTAAAGGCCTCGATGCTCTGATCGGCGATTTGCAGTCGGCGCTCAGCCGCTTCAATCTGCAGATACAGGTTGATGGTTTCAGCCACCAGCGTCTGGGCGATGGTTCGGCGGTTTTCTTCATTCACCAGGATGTCATTGCGGGCCGCTTCGGATGCTTTGGCCAACCGGCTCCACAGATCGATTTCAAAAATCGCCGGAAAGGTCAGCTGGTGGGTGGTAATCGTCCGGCCGCGACCGATGTTAACGCCGCCGAAGCGACGTTTATCCCAATCATAATCCAGACCGACCTGGGGCCAGCGGTCGGCACTGACCTGAACATACTGGGCTCGGGATTCTAATATTCGGGCGGTTGCCTGCTTCAAATTCCAATTGCGCTTTAAGACCTCTTCAACCAGCTGATTGAGTTCAGGGTCATCGAAGTCCCGCCACCAGCGATCCTCAATAACCGGGTTGAGGGCCGGTTCGGTGCGGTCATTCCGGTAGGATCCCGGAATCTCTATGTCCAGATCGGGACGGTGATAATCAGGACCTAAGTTAATGCAGCCGTTCAGGCCTGTAAATAAGATGAATGCCAAGCTAAGTAAAAAAAACCAACATTTCATATCCGGGTCTCCTTTGATTCGGCGCCCAATCCATTGATTGAAAACTTAACGATATGATCAACCAAACGCCCTTTGAAATCCGCATCATAATCACATCCGGTAAAGCTGCTAATCAGTGTTCCCGCAAAATTAAAATAGAGCACCATGACAAACACTGTAAAGATGTTAAGGACCAGTCTTTCCTCCTCAATATCATCCGGTAAAACGGATCGCAAATCCTCGAACAAACTGTCAAACAAAGGCCGCAAGGCCTGATCGGCGATCATCTTGAAGGCCTCGGTGGGTTTGGCCAGTTCACCGGATATCAACTGATGGTGGCGTTTGTGCTCTTCCTCCGAAAAGGGTCCTTCCAGAAAGGCGCGGGCCAGAGATTGGACAACCGCAGATGGGGTAAGCGGGCCGTTGGTTTTTAAAGAATCTTGAAAACATTTGTTAATTCGGGAGGCACGCGGCAACCAGCGGGACCGAAAAACTTCCAGATAAAGATTTTTTTTGTTGCCGAAGTGGTAGTTTACGGCTGCAAGGTTGCAATTGGCTGCACCCGTGATTTCCCTGACACTGACCGCGTCGTATCCTTTTAAGGCAAACAGCGCTTCGGCTTCATCAAGAATCCGTTCCTTGGTGTGATCATTATTAGTGTTAGAAGTCATTTCAAAACCTCCTAGAGGGTCAATTTTTGACCGTATTTGTCAGAAAGCGCTTGGCACAGCAAAGCGAAAAATTTGGAATTGTTTGACTCGACAGGCGCGTTAGCCCGAGTTTTTCTCCGCCTCAGGCGGATTAGCGCAGCAAGCTTAGCGCTTCTCGAAACGGGCAAACCGACCTGAAGGAGGGTTTTGAAATGGCTTCTATTCAGGTTTTGGCTATCATCCATAAGTTTTTATCCGCTGCGAGAATCAAACGTTTGTATAAAACAATCGTTTTATTGTCAACCTATTTTTTAATGCATATAAGCCTTGCATGTCCGTTCAAATTAAAGTAATGGATGGAAAAATTGAGGATACCTGCTAATAAAATGGCTAAAGAATTAATCGACTGGGAGTTGCGCAGTAAACAATGGCTGAAACAATAAAATCTTTGGGTATCTGTCTGGGGGCATCAACCGTATCCCTGGTCCAGTTGAAACTGGATCAGGACAAGCGCGACCATCGCGGTTCCGGCGGTTACCATCAGGGTCCAAAACCGACACTGATCGAATATGGCCTTTATCCCCATGAAGGCGATCCCAAACAAACGCTGATAAATTCCCTTGAGCAGCTGGATTTGAGTTCATTTGACAGAATCGCCGCCACGGGGCGCAAATTCCGCAAATTTGTAAACCTGACATCCATATCCGAACCGGAAGCCGTGGAATCCGCATATCAATATATCAAACCAGCAGATGTCTCCTGCCCGGCGGTAATTTCCGCCGGTGGGGAGACGTTTATGGTCTATGCGCTGGATCAATCCGGGCGCATATCCAACGTCATCACCGGAAACAAATGTGCCTCGGGCACCGGCGAGTTCTTTTTGCAGCAATTGCGGCGCATGAATGTTTCGTTGGAAGAGGCCGCCCGGTGGGCGGCGGTAGAGTCGCCCCATCACGTTTCCGGCCGCTGCTCGGTATTCTGCAAATCCGATTGCACCCATGCCACCAACAAAGGAATTCCAAAATCCCAGGTCACAGCCGGATTGTGCCAAATGATGGCCAATAAAATTATGGAACTCCTGAAAAAGGTCGAGAGGCGCAATTTGATGGTCACCGGCGGTACGGCTCGCAACCGCATGATGATCGCATACTTGAAACAGGAGATACCGGGACTCATCGTGCCGGACGAAGCGCCTTATTTTGAGGCAATGGGCGCCGCCCTATGGGCGCTTGAGCACGAAACAGCCCCTTATTCGGGCCTGACGAACTTATTTCTTTCAGAAGTCGCTTCTTTCGACACGCTGCCGCCGCTAAGAGATTTCGCATCTCAGGTGGAATTTAAAACCATCGATAAAGGGGAAATCAGCCCCGGCGATGTTTGTATCTTAGGTCTGGATGTCGGTTCCACCACAACCAAAGCGGTGCTGTTGCGAACGTCAGATAATGCCATGTTAGCTTCGGTGTACCTGCGCACCAACGGTGACCCGGTCGGCGCCTCCAGGCGCTGTTATGGGTCCATTTTAGAACAGGTCAAACAGCAGGTGGACCCGGCGCAATTATCGATTGTCGGCCTCGGGGTTTGCGGCTCCGGACGCCAGATTGCCGGTTTGCATGCCCTCACCGACGGCGTCATCAACGAAATCATCGC
>CBDUUO010000117.1:0-8334 GCA_965370395.1 uncultured bacterium | reverse complement strand
TTTATACTTCTTGACCCTCACGGCTTAACCCCCTATTTTATACAGAGAAAAACAAAGTAAACCCGCTCGAGGGGATCATGTCTATTTCAAAAATAAATTTCTTTCAGCCCCAAATATGGCAAGATGGGGCACTTTTGCAGGAAATCGAACGTAACCTGGCCGCGCCGGATGACCTTTTGGCCTCGGGCCAATGGAAGCCGGCCCTGGCTCCCCTGGTTTTTGAAAAGTATAAAGATATACTCAGGGGCAGTAAGGGCAGGGCCGTTGCGAGCTTCGATCCGGCCGGCTATCTGGCCGAGGTCGGTCTGCCGCAATCTTTGACCGCCGGCCGGACAAACAGCGATGTGCTGCGCGCATTTCATTTGATCAGTGACTACCGCCCGGATGCGCGCTACTTTCCTTTTTCAAAAAAAACAGGTGCCCTAGTACAGAAGATCTTTTTGTCAACCAGCCGCATCTCCACTTCCCTGGTCACTTCCGTCGACCGCCTGATTGACCCGCTGGCGGTCAAAATGACCGAAATAAAATATCAGACGAATCAATACCATTCCGCCCCTTACGGAAAGTTCGAAGAAATTGTCAAAGGAGAGCAATCCGACCTTCCCAAAGAGGCGCGCTATCTGGGTATCTTGCGCAAGAAAGTGCCCCAGTTCGCCTGGGACAGAGGCCCCCACACGGGAAGCATCGATCCGGGCCGCCGCGCCAATGAAGATTTCGGCACCTACGATATTGCCGTTAAATTCGGTTTTAGCGAAGAGCAGGCCGGCCGAATGGCCACAAAATGCTACGATGTCGATATCAGCCAAACCCACTATCACGATCCCCGGGATCGCACCAAACCCCGAATAACCGGCACGGTGGGCGAAATCGGAGACATTCAGCGACATTACAACCGCAGCCCGTCCGGCGTGGAAGACACCCGCATCACCGCCGCCAGAATCCACCTTGACCGCGCCCTCAGACTGGCAGATGATGGCTTTTACGATGCGGCCGAACAGGAATTCGGCATCGGCCTCCATAGTCTGCAGGATATTTTTTCGCATGCCCAGTTAACCCCCACCACCCACACCTGCCTGGGGGAGTTCCCCGACCTGGTGAAGTATCATCCGTTATCCATGTTTGAAACCGCGCTGGCCACCGAAGGTTATTTCAAAAAATTTATAGCGGGCTTAAATTTAAAACCGCTTGATCCTGCTCCTGAATCACAGGGCGCGATCCCGTTTTCCGACCCGTTCATCGGGGGAAATGCCGCACCGCAAGATCAAGCGCTGCTGTCGCAAAAAATAGCCGCCTTTCCGGAAAAGCTGACCGCTTTTTTAAAGAACAACGGTGTCCGCATTTTCGTGGGCGCCGAGGAAACATTGCCGACCGAACTCGGATTCGGGGTGGATCTCGACGGGGACGGCAACGTCACGCCGGGCAAATGGGTCGACGTCAACACAGACGGCGAGAAACAATGGTTCGAGGTGGAAGATCAGTTCGATATCGGGGAAAAGTGGGACCGGCAGCCGGCGGCATACAACCATCAAAACCGGACCATTTTCATCTCGGCCCGGGTTCTAAAAGATCCCGGGCTGGAAGCGGTCCTCAAACACGAGATCAATCATGCCATTGATCTGACCTTTGGGGACGACCCCCGGTTGAACGCCAAATGGAATGCTTACGTCAGCAAACTATACAACGCCGCCCGGCGGCAGGCAACGATCGCCTTCGACGAACTCGATCCCCACGAATACTTTGCCAGAATCGAACAGCTTTAGATTACATTTCCCTCTTTGACAAAATCAAAAAATTGATCTTTAATTGAAATAATGAAAAAATATTTTAACATTTTAGAGCTTGATGTGTCGGCCTCGATCGAAGAGGTGGAACAGGCCTATAAAGAACTGGCTGAAGCCTGGCGACCGGAAAGCTATCAGAATCTGCCGCGCTTCAAGCGCAAAGCTGAGATCAAGTTAAAAGAAGTAAACGACGCCTACGAGCGCGTCAAATCCTATCTACTGGTAAAACAGTCCGGCGAGGATCAAAAGGTTTTTGCCTTGCCGGCAGACCGGTCGCCGGAACCTGAACCGGAACTGCTGCCTGCTGAAGGAATCCCACCGCCGCAAATCAGCAGCCCCTCCCAAAGAAAAAAACTGTTGTTGGGTTTAATAGCCGTCGTTGCCGTTTTGAGCGCCCTGATGCTCTATCTGATTTCAGATCGCCAAAAGCCGCAAAAACAGAAACTTCAAACGATTGTCACCGCAAAAGAAAAACCGGCACCGGATACCGCTTCACCGCCGGTTTCAGCAGATCATCTCAAAAAAGGATCTGAATTAAATTCAGCAGGCAAATTTAGCGCCGCAAAGCGATCCGCTTCCGGTAAAACGGCTGCAAAAAATACCCCCATGCCAAAACGACCCGACAATGTGGGCCTGCTAACTCAAAAAGCGCTGAGCAGATACAATCGGAATCCAGTTCGGGTCAAAAGAATCCAAAATGGTTTGATCACAATTGGCTATAATACGGGGCCGATTGACGGCGTCATTGGCCCGCTGACAACCGGTGCGTTAAAACAGTTCGCCGTTGACCATGACCACGTTATTGAAGCCGGCGGTCTGTTCGCTTCAGATTTAACAAACGCCGTGCTCGTTTTTGCCGAAGTCGCGGCGACCCATCCGGATTGGGATCGAATTATCGGCAGTCAAGATTTTAAGCGCTGGCTGGACAACCAGACGTATATGTCGGCAAGCCAGGTTAAAAAATTAAAAAAATCCGCAACCGCCCGGCAGGTTATAGATGTGCTCGCTTTGTATAAATCCGACAAAAAAAAGCCATGAGCGCTGCCGGCCCTGCTCTGTTAACCCTTTGAAAAAGACAGCCTGTGAACGAAGACGAACGCATGCGTATTTTTTTCGAGATCCATCATGATAATCCTCAAGAAGGACCCGGTGATTTTGCATCAACCCGCCACGCATTTTCCCTGCTAAAAGACCTTCCGCCATTGCCCCACATCCTCGATGTGGGATGCGGACCTGGAAGACAGACGTTTGATTTATGCCGGTTAACCAAAGGCAACATTGTGGCCGTTGATTTCCACAGGCCATTTGTTGACGCGCTGCAACGCAAAAGCAAAGCGCTGGGTTTAACCCAACGCGTTACCGCCTTGCACGGGGACATGGGAAACCTTCAGTTCGAGCCGCAAACCTTTGAGGTCATCTGGTCCGAAGGCGCTGTTTACAATATCGGATTCAAAGCCGGGCTTGAAATGTGGAAGCCGCTGCTGAAAAAAGCCGGATATGCAGCGGTCACGGAAGTCGCCTGGCTGCGTCCCGATGCCCCGGATAAACTCAAGGCTTTCTGGAATACAGAATATCCGCAGATACAGGATATTGAAAGCAATATTGAAGATCTCCGGGCCGCCGGGTATCAGCCGCTCGAGCATTTCACGCTTCCGGAATCCGCATGGTGGGATTACTACCGTGCGATTGAAAAACGTGTGATGTTGATGAAGGAAAAGTATAAAAACAACAGCTGCGCGCTGGAGGTGCTTGATACAGAGATGCGCGAAATAAATTTATACCGGAAGTATTCGGATTACTACGGATATGTGTTTTTCATCGGAAAACTTCCTCATACGCTTTAGCGACTATTTTGGGGGAAAGGAGTATGCAAATGCAAGAGAAAGATTCATTATTCCCAACTGTTGATTCTCATGGCAGGCTCGAGTGCAAGGAAATCTGGGGAGGCATCCGTAGTAAAGATATAGAAGTCTCTGCCGGAAAAGTCATCGGTTCTATCTACTCCGCCGCCAGTGAAGGGGGCCTGGGTGGAGACATCTACTACTTTGGGGTCTGTAAAGGCGACACAATTACCCGGCTGGCTATCGCAGATGTTACCGGTCACGGCGAGGCTGTCTCGGAAATAAGCCAGTATGTCTATGATGCTTTAAAAACTCACATGTGAGAGCCGGACAGTCGAGTCATTCTGGGCGAAGTTAACCAACGAATCAGCAGTCGCAGCCTGGATGCAATGACGACCGCGGCAGTTGTCGCGTATTACAGTCTGGAGAGTGAAGCGAAAATCTCTTATGCCGGACACCCCCCTGTTCTGTACAGGCGAGCGAGCGAAAAGGCCTGGTCCTATGCCCGGCCCCCGGGTCGCAAGGGGCAAAGTGACGGGTTCCCAATAAACATTCCTCTTGCTATCGATTTGGATACACTCTATGGGCAGCTCACGATTTCAATGGCTCCCGGAGACCGCCTCTTTGTCTATACCGATGGCATCATTGACGCACCCAGCCCCGATGGTAAAAGCTTTGGATTAGCGCGCCTCAAAGATGTCCTGGATACAAACATGCGAGCCCCTCTTTCCGAACTCAAATCAGCAGTCATCAATGCATTGCATCAATATACGGAAAAGGAGCTGACTCATGACGACGTTACCTTGATCGCTTTGGAGATCTGTTAACGTTTGGAATTTTGGCAGTGTTTTCCAATACATATGTAGCCGTTTTTTCTTGACTTTTTTACCTTCTTTTTGTATTGAAATAGTCATCAGGCCTGAACCGGATTCCCTTCATTTATAATCGCAATTTCACAGCGAATATTGATCCGCGAAAAACGCTTTTCATCTGCTGAAGCCACTTCTGCCCAGTTAAACACCCTTCTAAACACAGGCCTGGCGTAAAAATTATTTGACAAATAATTTTTAGAAACGAAGCCATTGGGCGCTTGCCCGCCTCAGGCGGGTAAAATGCATTTTTGAGATAGGTTCTACTTAAGTCCGCCAAAAAATGGAAGGAGGATTCAATGCATAATAAAGAAACGACCTATTTTAGATTGTTTAGAGATATATGTAAGGTCATAAATTCGAGTTTGAATCTTTCCGAAGTTTTAAGCCGAATCGTTGAAAACGTTGTCAGCTCCCTTAATGTTAAAGCGTGTGCCGTTTTTCTCTGGGACCGGGAAAAAAATATTTTAGAAGTTAGCGCAACCCATGGTCTGAGCGAATCATATCTGGAAAAAGGTCCTCTGGTTGCCGATAAAAGTATAGCAGAGACGCTGGAAGGCAAATCCGTCTTTATCTATGATACGAACAAGGATCCTAGAATTCAGTATCCAGATGAAGCCAAAAAGGAAGGAATCGCCTCGATCCTCTCGACTCCAATATCCGTAAAAAACCGGATAATCGGTGTGCTGAGAATATACACCGCTGAACAGCGAACTTTTTATGAAGATGATATTGAGTTTATTGGCGGTCTGGCAGATATGGGCGGCATTGCGATTGATAATGCACGCATGCATGATCATTTAAAAGCCGATCACGAAAATTTGATTGCTGATGTTCATCAATGGTTTGAGTTAGGAGCCGTGCGCTGAAGAAGTTTTTATGATTTTAACTGTTACGCATGTTGCCGGATAGTTTGTTACCTGTGTTCTCGTCTGCACCCTGAACCCTGCCTGTGGGGTCGTAGCGCGGAGCGCGAAGCCCCAAACCTTGAGCCCGGTGCAAACTGCGAATTAATCCGCAGTTTTATATACCTTGTCCCCTTCTCTTACCTTTTCAGATACCTTTATGCCCACGCTATCACCTTTTTTTGCCACTGTTACGGATTTATGCTCGATCTGCATGGAGTGTACGCTGGACTCAAAATCTGTTGTGTGCCCCAAAAAATGAAGCCTATCTCCCACTGACACGATTCCGTCCGTTATCTCAACGGCAGCCACTGATATTTTGCTAAAGTAATTGGAAACAAATCCGATTTTTTCCTCTTCCATAGCTAAACCCCCGCTGATTATTGTTTGGGATTTAATTTCAAATTAACAGTTCAAAACATAGCGAATGAGGGTAAAATGAAGTTCAGGATGGACACTCGATGGAGTTCAAATTTTATCGATTTAATGGATTTAATATCAGAAAATTTCTAAAAATGTCAAGCAGTTTGGATCGATTGTGAAATTGAAATAAAGCCTGTTCCTTGAGGGTTGACACCCAGACCTGTCCGGCGACCTGTCCTCCGTAGTTTTAACGTAGGAGGAAGTCTTAAACTATCTCTTGACTTCTGTATGGAAAACAAGGTCTGATTCTACCAAACGGGTTAAAAAATGTAAGACGCCGTGAGTCTTAAACTGCAAAAAATCAAAAATCTAATCTCCGGCAGAAATAGTGGCGCGGTTGAATTTTGCTCTCAATGCAATGCACCGCGAATAAGTGAGATATGCAACCCCGACAAATCCTGAAAAAATACTTCGGATACGATACGTTTCGCGAACATCAGCTTGAAGTCATCCAGAAAATAACAGATGGAAAAAATGCGTTCGTCCTGATGCCCACCGGCATCGGTAAGTCCATCTGCTACCAGATTCCCTCGATCATTCGCCAGGGAGTCGGGCTTGTCATATCTCCATTGATCGCTTTGATGCAGGACCAGGTTGAAGCGTTGCGCCAGAATGGAGTCTCTGCAGAGTTCCTCAATTCCAGCCTGCCTCATAAAGAAGTTCAACTTGTCGAAAAACGCGTGATGTCCGGCCGGACTGATATTCTCTATGTCGCACCTGAAAGACTGCTGAACGAAAGCTTTCAGCGGCTTCTCGAGAGGTTCCCGATTGCCCTATTTGCCATCGATGAAGCGCACTGCGTGTCCCAGTGGGGCCATGATTTCAGGCCGGAGTATCTCAAGATATCCGAAGTGACCGACCGTTTTCCGAATGTGCCGCGAATCGCGCTAACGGCAACCGCAGATGCGGTCACCAGCAGAGACATTCTTAATAAGCTTAAATTGACGCACGCAGCACAGTTCATCTCCAGCTTTGACCGGGCCAATATCTGTTACCGTGTTCTGCTGAAAAGTAAGGACAAACAGCAATTGCACCATTTTATTCAAAACGAGCACCCCGGCCAGCCGGGGATTGTCTATGTCAGAACGCGGAAGCGAGCCGATCAGATTGCAAACTGGCTGCAGAACCAAGGCATGGCGGCACTTTCCTATCACGCCGGGTTGGACTCGCACATCAGAACAGCGCGTCAAAGACGATTTCTTCAAGATGACGGCCTGATCATCGTTGCCACCATCGCATTCGGCATGGGCATCGACAAGCCCGACGTGCGGTTTGTGGCCCACCTGGATTTACCGGCCAGTATGGAGGCCTATTACCAGGAGACCGGACGGGCCGGTCGGGACGGGCAACCGGCGGATGCGTGGATGGTTTACTCCCTGTCCGACGTGGTGGCCATGCGAAAGCTGCTGGACCAATCGGAGGGAGAGGAGGCCTTCAAGCGCATTCAACGGCAAAAGCTGGAAGCTTTGCTGGGGTACTGCGAGACTGTCGCGTGCCGGCGGGAAGCCCTGCTGGGCTATTTCGGGGAAAAGTATCCGGCGCCGTGCCCAAACTGCGACAACTGCAGCCGGACTGTGGAAGCCTGGGATGGAAGCATTGCCGCCCAGAAGGCACTCTCCTGTGTATACCGCACCGGCCAGCGCTTTGGTGCCGCCTACCTGACCGATGTGCTGATCGGAAACTCAACCCCGCGGATCTTAAACCTGCGGCATGACAGGCTAAAAACCTTCGGTGCCGGCAGAGAACTGTCCAGAGAAGAGTGGCGGTCGGTATTTCGCCAGCTGCTGGCAGCCGGTATGTTGAGCGTCAATCTCGCAAAGATTTCAGGTTATGGTCTCACCGAAAAAAGCTGGCCGGTTCTCAAGGGTGAACGCAAAGTGCAGTTTCGCAAAGATCCCCGGTTAACCCGCAATGAAAAACTCAACAAAGCACCCGCAAAACTTACACTCGACTTGCTGAGCGACGATGCCCGGCCGCTTTTCGAAAAGCTGCGCCGCTTGAGACTCGATATTTCAAAAAAACTCGGGATGCCGCCCTATGTCGTCTTTCATGACAAAACTCTGATGGAAATGGCGGCTCATAAGCCAGAAAACCGCGAAGAACTCCTGAGGATCAGCGGGGTTGGCGAGCAAAAATCCGAGCAGTTCGGAGATGCTTTTTTAAAAGCAATTAACGAAGGCAAAGGTAGTTCATCCGGCAAGGGCAAAAAAGAATGATTGCGTAATAATGCGCAATTGAGTCTATCCAAAAATTAGGTCAAGGCGCCGGCACTCCAGCGCCTTCCCTTTGAGCTATCAGCTGTGAGCTGGCGCCCCAGAGCCCTCCCCTCACAAGAGTCAAACGGAGACTTGACCCCTTTTCATAAAAGATGATGAGCATGCCGATCTGGCGCCAGAAATACTACGACTTCTTCTCAAAATACTACGACCGTTTTGTTGCGCTGCATTCCGCCGACCCGGCGGGCAGCCTCAGAGCATATCTTGCGGATCAGACCGGCCTCTCTGAAGGGGATCGG
>CBDUUO010000116.1:0-8341 GCA_965370395.1 uncultured bacterium | reverse complement strand
CTCCAACATATTTAAGGTCGAACACTACCCAATTTTCTTGAGATACTGCTGACATATCTGTAAGCCCATTGTGTGGTGTTTCCCATATCAACGTTTTATAATCTGACCTTGATCGATCTGGCATGCGCTGCCAGTCCCTCGATTTCCGCCAGGCGAATGATGTCGGGAGCCTCTCTTTTAAACGCCTTTTGGGTATACTGAATCAAACTGGTCTTTTTGATAAAATTGTCAACCGAAAGCGCGGATGCGAATCGGGCGGTTCCCGCGGTGGGGAGCACGTGGTTGGGCCCGGCCATATAATCCCCCACCGGTTCCGGGGTATAATTGCCCAAGAATACGGCGCCGGCGTTGCGGATTTTCCCCACAACCTCAAAGGGATCCCTTGTTTGAAGTTCAAGGTGCTCCGGAGCGATGCGGTTGGCCATTTCGATGGCAACACCCATATTCCGGACAACAATTACGGCCCCATACTTGGCCAGCGATTCTTTGGCAATTTCTGCACGCGGTAGATTTGCAAGCTGCCCCTTAATTTCCCTGACGGCTGCTTTGGCCAACTTTTGTGAATCGGTAATTAATAGGGCCGAGGATAAGACATCATGTTCGGCCTGGGAAAGCAGATCCGCCGCGATAAATTCAGGCCTGGCGCTCTCATCGGCAATGACCAGAATCTCGCTGGGCCCGGCGATCATATCGATGCCGACGGTGCCGGCTAAAATTTTCTTGGCAAGGGTGACGTAAATGTTGCCCGGGCCGACAATGACATCGACTTTGGGGATAGTTTCGGTTCCATAGGCCAGGGCCGCAATCGCCCAGGCGCTCCCGGCTTTATAAACGGCGTCCGCACCGGCTTTTTTTGCAGCCACCAGCAGATGGGGGCTCACGCCTCCGCCTTTGGTCGGCGGTGTGACCATGACAATCGGTTTGACACCCGCAACTTTGGCAGGAATCACTCCCATCAGAACCGAGGACACCAGCGGTGTTTGGCCTCCCCTGGCACCGGGCACATAGACCCCGGCGGCATCAACCGGGTGGATCAGCTGGCCCAGCAGCGTACCGGGCCGATCGGTTTGCATCCAGGACCTGCGCAGCTGCTGCTCATGAAAGGTTTTGATATTCGAAGCCGCCCGGTTTAAGGCCCGGGTAAAAGACCGATCGACCTTTTGGGCTGCGCCTGAAAATTCTTTTTCGGACACCCGCATCGACTTAATTGACAAGCGGGCTGAATCAAAGCGTTTGGTATAGGAAATGACCGCTTGATCACCCCGCCTGCGAACACTCTCGCAGATGCGGCTGACCGCAGCCATATCCTTTTTCTCAAATGCAAGACCGCGATTGATAATCCGGGCAACCCGCTGCTCGGCCGGGCGCGACGGGTAATTAAAAATTTTCATGGGCATAACCTGCCTTTCACTTACTCAATTAACTCAAACAACGCCGCCGCACCCATACCACCGCCGATGCACATGGATTCCACACCGTATTTTACGCCGCGCTGCTGCATATTGTTGAGCAGGGTGGCACACAGCTTGGCGCCGGTACATCCCAGCGGATGCCCCAGAGCAATGGCGCCGCCGTGGATGTTGACGATTTGAGTGTCGATTCCGAGCTCATCGATGCAGTGAAGGGCCTGGGAGGCAAAGGCTTCGTTGATTTCAAACAGGCCGACATCTTTCAGATCCATACCGGCCAGCTTCATCAACTTGGGAATGGCAAGCTTGGGTCCGATGCCCATTTCATCCGGCTTGCAGCCCACGGTGGTATATGACTTAAATTTGGCAATCGGTTTGACACCAAGCGCTTTGACTTGTCCTTCACTCATAATAACGCTGGCTGCGGCACCGTCGGTCATCTGGGAGGAGTTGCCGGCGGTAACCGATCCACCGGCGGCGAATACCGGATTGAGACCGGCCAGTCCTTCCAGGGTCGTATCCTGCCGGATACCGTCATCAAAATCCTGCAAAAAGGTTTCCTTTTTGTAAGTCCCATCTTCCTGAACGGCATATTTAGTGGCCGGCGTGGGGACGATTTCTTTATAAAGCTTTTTGTTTTTGGCTTCGGCCGCTTTCATCTGGGAGTGATAGGCAAATTCATCCTGAGCCTCCCGGGGAATCTTATAGCGGTCGGCCACATTTTCTGCGGTAATGCCCATGGAGGCATACAGATCGGCCAGTTTTTTAGTGTATTCCGGATGCGGGCGCGGGAGGTTGCCCCCCATGGGAACATAAGTCATGGACTCCAGGCCCCCGCCGATGACAATTTCAGACCAGCCGGCCATCACCCGCAGCGCGGATTGCGCAATGGCTTCCAGACCGGAGGCGCAGAAGCGGTTTACGGTGGCGCCGCTTACCTCCACCGGAAAACCGGCAATCTGTGACGCAACCCGACCGATATTGAGCCCTTGCTCGGCTTCCGGAAAGGAACAGCCGATCATGATGTCCTCCACATCTTTTTTTTCCAGATTTTGCGTTTTTTCAACGGCCGCATTCAGGATAAAGGTCAGCAAATCCTCCGGACGGGTATCTTTAAACGCCCCTTTGTTGCGTTTGCACCCCGGTGTCCGAATCGATGTAACGATATAGGCATCTCTCATTTTTATTCCTCCTAAGCTTCTTAAGCTTGGAAATAATATTTCAATATTTTAGTCAGTCTCACCAATAACAAATAACGAATAACCAATAACTAATTCCTTAACGGTTTGCCTGTGGCAAGCATATGATCAATGCGTGCCAGGGTCTTTTCTTCTTTTAAAAGCTCCATAAAGGCTTCGCGTTCCAGGGTTAAGATGACATCTTCCTCGACTTGCGCATTGTCCCGCACGTCTCCGCCGCTGATGACGTAGGCAATTTTTTTGGCCAGAAAGGCGTCATATTCAGAAATAAATTTTCCGTTGAGCATGTTCGATATTTCCGTGTTCACCATGCCCTGGGCCGCCTGACCCAAAACCTTTATTTTCCGTTTGGGCGGCGGCGCATAACCTTCATCGACCATTTTTAAAACGTCTTTTTTGGCCTCACCGATGAGATAGTCTCTATTAAACACGATGCGGTCACGGGGCCCCAAAAAACCATTGGCTAAAGCATCCGCGGCCGATGTGGAAACCTTGGCCATGGCGACAGCCATAAACACCGGCAGGAAAAATTTAGCCAGATCAAAATCGGTCACGACTCCCGGGATCGAACTCAGAAATTTCTTCATGAGGTTCAAGCAGGCACCGCCGGCGGGGAGCAGCCCGACACCAATTTCCACCTGCCCCATATAAAGCTCAGCGTGGGCGACGATCTTATCCGCGGCCAGGCAGACTTCGCACCCACCACCAAGGGTTAATCCATAAGGGGCTGCGACGACCGGAAAGGCGGCATACCTGAGTTCCTGAAGTCCATATTGCAGATTTTTGACCATCCGTTCGATGTCATCATATCGGTTATCCTTTACGGCGGCGCTCATATCGGCCAGATCGGCACCGGCTGAAAAGGCCCCCGGCATCCCGCCGGCCTGATTGCCGATCACCAGACCGACTCCTTCCCTATCGATAAATTCCCTGGCCTCATGAACGGCTTCCACGATTTGCTGATTCAACGAATTCATCTTGGTATGAAATTCAAGGCAGAAAACGCCGTCATCCAGGTCGATCACGCTGGCCGATTCGGAAGTCTTGACAACCTTTCCTTTGGCCTTCACAGCTGCCAGCGAAATAATGTTTTCGCTGACCACCCGTTCTTTATAGCTTTCAGATATAAAATCATAGTAAAACACCGTGCCGTTTTCCGTTTTGTAAAACGAGGTGTTCCCGGTTTTCAGCATCTTTTTGATTTTTCCCGGTACGTCAAATCCATCTTTTTCCATGCGTTCGACAGCGGTTGCCAAACCGATGGCATCCCAGGTTTCAAACGGCCCCATCTCCAGATTAAAGCCCCACTTCATGGCATTGTCGACATCCACAATGGTATCGGAAATTTCCGGAATCCGGTTGGCCGCATAGATCAGATTACTGGCAACCGCTTTCCAGGCAAAATTAGCACCCCTGTCCTCTCCATAGACCACCGCCTGCATTTTTTCCGGCAGAGTCTTGGCTTTTTGAGCTGCCGCCAGACAGGGTAATTCCGGCGGCCGGGCCTCTTCATATTCAAGGGTGGCCGGATCGATGACTTTACGGATTTTTTGCCAATCCGGAGTTAGCTCGGTTTTATAAAATCCGCTCTGGCTTTTTTTGCCGAGCAGATTGTTTTCAATCATGGAATTTACAAATTCCGGCAGGACAAAACTTTCCCGGTCCTCATCATGCGCGATCATCTCATAGGTGTTTTGGGCCACGTGAGCCAGAGTGTCCAGCCCCACAAGATCGGCAGTTTTAAACATGCCGGTTCGGGGTCTGCCCATGACCGGTCCAAACAGGGCATCCACCTCCGGTATGCTGATCCCTTCTTCAAGCATCAGCTGCATCACCTTCACCATTCCCTGTACACCGATTCGATTGCCGACAAAATTCGGGGTGTCTTTGGCCCACACGATTCCTTTGCCCAGGATCCGTTCTCCAAAATCGGCCATAAACTCAAGAATCTCGGTCAGGGTGTCTTCTCCGGCAATAATTTCCAGCAGTTTCATGTACCGGACCGGATTAAAAAAGTGGGTTCCCAGAAAGTGTTGCTTAAATTCTTTGCTGCGCCCTTTGGACATGCCCTTTAACGGAATACCGGAGGTGTTCGTAGAAACAATGGTGCCTTTTTTTCGAACCGCCTCAATTCGCTTTAAAAGATCCTGTTTGATCTTTAAGTTTTCAACGACGACCTCGACAATCCAGTCGACATCGGCAATCTTTTCAAAATCATCTTCCAGATTGCCGATCGCAATGCGTTCCACATCTCGGGGGAACATAAAAAGCGCCGGTTGGATTGCCAATGCGGCATCCAGGCCGGCCTTCACGATTCGGTTGCGTGCCGGCGGATCCTTTTTTTCTTCCGCCTTTAAATTCGGTGGTACGATATCCAGCAAGAGTGTTTTTATGCCGGCCCCGGCCAGCAGGGCGGCGATACCGCCTCCCATAATTCCTGAGCCGATGATAGCGGCAGATCGAATCTTCCTTGGCATGATGGTCTCCTCGTCAATAGTGGGTAAAAATAATGAATGAATATTCATTCACTTATCAAAGACTTTATTTATCTGTCAAGCAAAAACCCACAAAACTGCAAATCAGAGAAAAATACTTATAATATATAATTTCAATTAATTACATAAATAAGCATCTGGGAGATTAAAAATAAGAAATTTAGAGTGGCTATATTTGCGGAAACACAAAAGATGAATAATCATTCAATCAAGCCGCTTGATCTGATTTCCTTTCTTTGGGTTATCGGTCCGTAAATCAAAACCCGGCCCTGCCGTATGCAGGGCCGTTTTTATATAATCATATGGTTATCCGTGTCAGTGGGCAGGAAATTGCTTGGGGCCAAATAATTGGATTTTCTTTGGTTTAGGAGCAGGAGGAGTCAGAGCGGTGACCTGGGTTGCAGGGGATTTCTTGGCCGGTCCGGCAACTGATGTTTGATACGATTTTGGGTACATGGGCTTGCGGGTTTTTAACAAAGTGGACGGAATATATATTTCGTTGCCAACCACCAGAGACTCAGGATCAATGTCCGGATTGGCTTTGGCAAGTGCCTTATGGTTTCCCGCATTGCCGGTGTACCACCTGGCAATATCGGCAAATCTTTCGTCCGGCTTTGTCACTGTATGCGCAAAATACCCTGGAAGGGTTTTGGAGGCCACTTTGCGGGGCAACGGGTTTTTGGTTTTCATCATTTCCGGCGGAATGGAGATCATATTTCCAATAGCAATTCGATTCGGGTTGAGGCCCGGATTTGCCTGAGCAATCGCTTTCCAGTTCCCATAGCGACCCGTATACCATTTTGCAATCAAAGACAGCGTTTCTCCAGACCATTTTACCCGGTGCTCAAAATAATAGATCCGGTGTTTGGCCGCAAAAGCTTCGGTCGGCAGTTTTTTATTTTTGATTAGCTTGGCCGGAATCAAAATCATGGTGCCGGCAGCAATGCGTTTGGGCCTAACTTTTGGGTTGGCGGAGGCCAGGGCTTTCCAGTTTTCAGAATCCCCTGTAAACCATTCTGCAATCCCGCAGAGCGTCTCATAGGACCACCGGGTTTCGTAAATGAAAAAATTGGATTTTTGATTGTGGGGTTTAATGGATGTATCCTCATCTTCGGAGGATGAAAATTTGGAACCCACCGCCTGCCATTTTTCTTTAAACCAGTTTTTTGAGTCCTCGTATTTTTGGCTGACATTCATTTCTTTAGCGCTGGCACAGCCAAACAGCATCACCATGATAATCCCCGCGATGATGCAATTTCGAAATCGGTTTCTGACTAAAAACTTCATGGGATTTGCTCCTTTTGTTCCGTTATTTGCTTTAAATAGGCTAAGGCTGACGCGTTGGCAGGATTGATTTCAACGGCCCGCTTGAGGCTCTTTAAGCATTGGCGGCGTTCGCCCAGTTGCTCGTGAACCATGGCAAGGTTAAAAAGGGCTTCATCTTGAAAAGCAGGCTCCAGTTGGACCACAAGTGCGTACATCTCCTTGGCCTTGGAATAATTTTCAGTAACCGCATAAATGTATCCGAGGTTAAAAAAGGCATTTGGCAGCTGGGGTTCGAGTTCGGCGACCTTTTGGTAAGTATCGATAGCCTGCGGGTAATTGTTATCACGGAGGTAAATGTACCCGAGTTTGGACAATACAGCTACACTGGCGGGTTTTATATCCAGTGCTTTGAGCAAAAATCTTTTAGCCGATTCCTTATCAGTCGAGATCAGTTCTTCGGCCAGACCCTGCAAAGCTTCGAAGTAGGCATCTGAGAATCCTTTTATTGAGGATTTATCGTCGGCCAAAACCACTTCAAATAACGCCACTGCTGAAGAAAATTGTTTTGCCTGAAGCGCGTCCCGGGCGGCTTTAATTTGATCTCCGGTCGTATCGACATCCGGTGGCAGCAATTCAATCGAATAGGCCGAAACGGAACGGTCCGATGGCGTAAACGGCAGTTCAGCCAGACTGAGATTAAACACAAAGCCAATGATAGCCATACCGGCCACCAGCGCAAAACGCCAGATGTTGAGCCGAAACGGCTCCCATTTTTGGGGGTCGGCCAGAAAAACGGTGTCCGCGAAAGTTCCGTCAGTAGCAGTTGGCTGGCTGTCCAAATCGGATTTCTCGTCACCGCAAATCCGTGTTTTTGCCCATAATGCGGTTTCTTCTACAGCGAATTCTTCCTTAAAAAATTCTTTGACAAAGTTGGCAAAACTCCTGCCGTTCGGCCGCACAGACAGCTCAAAGATGCATTCTTCCAGAACGGCGAGCATTTCCCCGCAGGTCTGATAGCGCTCATCAGGTTCCTTTGCCAGGGCCCGTTCAACAACCCCATGAAGTTTTGCGGGAAGATCCGGCAATAGCTTGTCCAGCGGTTCGTACCGGGCGTCACGCACTTGGGTAAAAATTTGCATGGTTTCGCCTTCAAACATCCGCCGTCCGGCCAGAAGTTCATAAAAAATAATTCCGGTGGAAAAAATGTCGGACCGGTGGTCAATGGTTTTGCCGGTGGCCTGCTCCGGTGACATATAGGCCAGTTTGCCCTTAATCAAACCCTCGTGAGTGGTGCTATTGTGACTGGCGGCCTTGGCGATGCCGAAATCAATAATTTTCACCTGACCTTCATAGGTTATAAAAATATTTTGGGGGTTGATATCACGATGGATGATATTTAGCGGCTTGCCCTGCAGGTCTTTTAGATTGTGAGAATAATCAAGCCCGGCACAGATACGCGAAATAATATAAAGGGTGTTTTCCAGGCCCAGAGGGATGGCTGTTTCTCTGGCCTTATAGATCAACTTGCGCAGATCCTTGCCAAAAAGGTATTCCATGGTGATAAAGTATTCGCCATCGATGCTGCCGAAATCGTATATCTGAACAATGTTTTCATGCTGAAGCAGTGCCGCAAGCTTGGCTTCATCGATAAAAGCCTTCACCAGGTTGCCTTCATCAGTGAGGTGCGGCAATATTTTTTTTATGGCGACCAGTTTTTCAAAACCATGATCCCGGGTGACCTTGGCACGAAACAGTTCGGCCATACCGCCCACAGCAATTTTTTGCAGCAGCTGATATTTACCGAATTGTTTTGGCTCAAAGTCTTTCATTTGAAAGATTGCATCCTCTATCAGCCCGAAATCTGGTTAATATATCGGCAATTTTGGGAGGATACTTGAATGGAGTTTCGAATAATGACGTGAATTTGGGTAAATCTGGAAGGCTTAGCCCCTGAATGTCGAACAAGGAATGA
>CBDUUO010000115.1:0-8373 GCA_965370395.1 uncultured bacterium | reverse complement strand
TTTGATTCTGTATGGGTCTTATGCCCCTTGAAATGTCATGGGAGGTGATAATGATTTTAGGGGGGATTTTATCCTCAAAAAATTTTTCGTCAGGAAAATTTGACTTTTGGTTATTTTCTTCTAATGATGATTGTGATTTTGCGAGAAGAGTCTTAATACCTTTCAGCTTTGTCAGATCAAAACGAAGCTCGGTTATCGTAAAGGTCGATTTATAGGCAATATCCCGTTTAACTCTAAAGTAAATTGTGTTCGATCCTACCCTCAAGTCCTTCGTGTTTATAAAAATTTTATAGGTTTCTGAACCAGGGTAATCTCCAATCCAATATCCCCTCCATGCTGGTTGGTCATTTACAGTGACAAGACCCCTGACTGTCCCAATGCCTGCACGGCCTAAGCCTCTATTTTTAACAATCAGTGGAATTTTTTTGTTATTCTTCAAAATTGTTTCAGGCAAATTTATTTTAATTTGAACTGGCCTATCGACTCTAATTTTTGTTCTAAAAGGCTCTATAAAATTATCCCATTTATAGGTTTGTGCGAAACTATTTTGTGAAAGCGTGACAAAGAAGAGAATAAATGCAATTAAGGTGGGCAGGAAGTTACGGTTTGAAGCCATGTCCATCCCTCCTTTTAAAGGTGATTATATGACAAGCGCCCCTAACTTTCCTCTAATTTTCTGCCTTGATAGTTTTGCAGGATGGCTTCAACCAGCCCCGGTATCGTGTAAGATTCAGCGGTGATCTGAACTTCAAAACCTAGTTCGGCTGCGGTATCGGACGTAATCGGGCCGATGCTGGCAATAACCACCCCTTGCATTAACGTTTTAAAATCATCCGGCGGCAGCAGCGCTTTGAAATTCTTGACGGTTGACGAGCTGGTGAATGTGATTAAATCAATTTGGTTGTCTTTGAGTTTCTGAACCAGATCATCAGTGTTTTCTACTGCTTTTAAGGTCTCGTAGGCCGGGATTTCATGCACTGCGGCTCCCATTTTTGTCAGTTCTTTCGGTAAAATCGGTCGGGCTTCTCTGGCGCGCGGCAGCAGAATTTTCTTGCCTTTCAATTTCACTTTCTCAAAGGCTTCCACCACCGATTCCGCCCGGTAAGTCTCCGGAACAATATCGCTGGTCAACCCGAATTCAAGCAGGCGCTCGGCGGTGGCCGGACCGATGGCCGCCGTTTGCATCCGGCCCAGGGCGCGGACATCTTTGCCGGCAGCAAAGAGCTGCTCGAAGAAATAAATGACGCCATTAACACTGGTAAAGACGATCCAATCATATGCGGACAAGTTTTCAACCGCCTGCTTGAGAGGTTCAGGGTCTTTGGGCGGCATAATTTCAATGGTCGGATACTCGAGACATTCGGCGCCCTGATCGGAAAGCAGCCTGACCAGATCACTGGCCTGCTGCCGTGCCCGGGTCACCACGATGCGCTTGCCCAGCAGCGGCCGGTCTTCAAACCATTTCAGCGTTTGGCGCAAATTGACAACTTCTCCAACCACGATAATCGCCGGTGCCTTCAATCCGGCAACCCGGGCCTTTTCGACAATCGTGTCCAGCGTCCCGCTTACCGTTTTCTGACCGGGGGTCGTGCCCCGTCGAATCAGCGCAATGGGTGTATCCGGCGACTTGCCGTGGTCTATTAGGCTTTTCGTAATATTAGGCAGGTTTTTGGCGCCCATGAAAAAAACCAGTGTTCCAATGCCGGTCGCCAGAGAAGACCAGTTAATGCCGGTTTCTTCTTTATCCGGATCCTCATGGCCGGTAACAAAGGCAAGGGTGGAGGTCAATTTACGATGGGTCAGGGGGATACCGGCATAGGCTGCGGCTGCAATCGCGGAAGTGACTCCGGGTACGATTTCAAACGAGATACCGGCTTTGAAGAGCACTTCGGCTTCTTCACCGCCGCGGCCAAATATGTACGGGTCTCCGCCTTTGAGGCGGGTGACAATGCCCCCAGATTTCGCCTTTTCCACGATCAGCGCATTGATCTCGTCCTGGGAAAGAGTGTGGTCGCCGCCTTTTTTACCGACATAGATGAGTTCGGCGGATTTGCGGGCGTGTTTTAACAGGGCAGGGGCGGCCAGGTAATCGTAAATGATCACATCCGCATTTTGGATACATTCTCTGCCTTTTACCGTGATCAGGCCGGGGTCTCCCGGCCCGGCGCCGACCAGATATACTTTAGCTTGCATAGCCCTCGGGTGCCATTGATTTGAGTTTTTCCAAAATTTTATCCGCCCCCCCGGCAAGCAGCTCTTCAGCCAGATCGATGCCGATGGTTTCAGCCGAATCCAGGGGCCCGCTCTTTTCCCCTTTGATCACCCGGGTGCCGTCAACCTCGGCGACCAGTCCGGTTAAGGCAAACTGTTTTTCGCTGATTCGACCGTGTCCGGCGATCGGTACCTGACAACCGCCTTCGAGCCGGTTGAGAAAGGCGCGTTCTCCAGCAACCACGACCCGGGTCGATGCATGATCCAGGGATGCCACCACCGGGCCAACGGTTGAGTCGTCTTTTCGAATTTCGATACACAGGGCTCCCTGGCCGATAGCGGGCAGCATGATTCCAGGGTCCAGATACTCGGTAATTTTATGTTCAAGATTCAGCCGCTTCACACCCGCCGCCGCCAGCACCAGGGCATCAAAATTTTCGGATTCGAGTTTTTTGAGCCGTGTATCCAGATTCCCGCGGATGGGCTGGATAACAATATCCGGCCTTGCATGCCGCAGCTGGGCGCCACGCCGAAGACTGCTGGTACCGATAATGCTGCCCGCAGCCAGTTCGTTAAATCCAGCACCGTTGCGGGATATGAATACATCAACCGGGTTTTCACGTTCGGGGATCGCGCCGATACACAGCCCCTCCGGTATGTCAGCCGGCATATCCTTCATACTGTGTACCGCAATATCGATGCGCCGGGTAAGCAATGCCTGTTCGATTTCTTTTACGAAAAGGCCCTTGCCGCCCACTTTGGCAAGGGGCACATCCAGAATTTTATCCCCCTGGGTTTTAATAATGATAAGCTCAATAGGGGTTGACGGGAATTTTTTTTCGAGAACTGATTTGACCCAGTTGGCCTGCCATAGTGCCAGTTTGCTGCCGCGGGTTCCGATTTTGATGGGATTGTTCATCTTGGCTAGTGACTGCAGCCGGCGCAGCTGGACGCTGCACAGCCGTTACAGGAGGATGCTCCGGCGGAACTGGACACAGTCTCTCCGCCGCTGCCTTTAGAAATAAATCCACATAGGGACATCAATTTGGATACTTTTTTATTTTTACAGGAAGGGCAGTCCGGCTTCTCGCTTCCAAATACCAGGTATTCAAAATCCTGGTCGCAGTTTTCACAGTGGTATTCGTAAATCGGCATAAAAATTCTCCTGGAAATCAGCCAAGGGTGTAAAGTAAACATGAAATCCACCACGGTGTCAACCCTATGAAGGCTATTGCAGTAATTCTCGGTGAAATTAAGAGAAAGATTGCTTCGTCGCTCACGCTCCTCGCAATGACAGTAAGAAACATTCGCAGGTCATTGCGAGCGAAGCGAAGCAATCTCAACGCGCTGGTATCTCACCGAGAATTGCTGAGGCTATTCATTTGATCACAGTCTGTTTGGCGAAGCGCGGCTGGCAATCTATTATCCGAGCTGTTCAATCACCCCCGCCGCTATCAATGGCAGCATAATTTCATGATGGCCGACAAGATTTATCCCCTTGCCGCCTCTGGCTGTCGGGCGGTTGATGACATTGGTCAGGGGCCGATAATGCGTTACAAAGTCCAAATTTACCGTAGTGAAATGATCCAGTGTGTGGCCCAGGTTTCGAGCCAGGGCGACGGCCTTTAGAAATACTTCCGGTAAAATGACGGCTGATCCCACATTCAAATACACGCCCTGTTGAAGTGTGGTCACCACAGATGAAAATAAACGGAAATCGCGGTGCGTCGCGATGCCTGTTTGTGCGGCATCAAACTGCGGGTGCATGTGAATAATATCGGTTCCGATGGCCACATGTACGGTGACCGGAATTCCCAAACGAAAGCCGGCTGCCAGAATGCTTTGCTCGCTGAACGGCAGCTTTTTTTCCTGAATGGCGCGTCCGACCGCCTGCCCCAGGCCGTCAGAATCTTGCCGTGATTCAGCAAGCGCGTTACCCAGAAAGACACCGGTATCTTCGGCCATTCCAAAGGAGCCGTCATCAATAGCGGCCGCAACATCCTCTGAGGTGTGTCCGGCTATGGCGAGTTCAACATCGTGGATAATACCGGCGCCGTTCATGGCCACGCAGCTGATGATGCCACGGTTCATCAGATCGATGACCACCGGATTGAGACCCACTTTGATCACATGAGCGCCCATACCCAATATAATCGTTTTTTTATGTCTGGCAGCCGCAGCCGTAGCGGAGATTACGGATTTAAGATCACTGCCGGCCAAAATATTGGGCAACCCATTCAGAAAATCCTTAAAAGATGCTCCTTTTTGACTTGTTTTTGCAAAATCCGCAGCGCTGACCTTGCTGCTTCTTTCCGACAGTGAATAGGTTTTTATTTTTGAGAGATCCAGGGGTTTAAACTTTTTGGGCATGACTTCATCCATTTTAATATTTATCCGGGAAAAGGGTGCGCTCAACCAGGTCGCATAAGATGTGGCCTAAGGTGATATGGGCCTCTTGAATCCGGGCGGTATCATCGGATTCTGCTGCAAAAACCAGCTGTGCGCAATTGGCGAGCGCACCGCCGCGTCCGGTCGATCCGATGGAAAATATTTCTTTTTCATTTGCCACCTTGATGGCCTGTATGACGTTTTTAGAATTTCCGCTGGTGCTCAAGCCCCAGGCGATATCATTTTTCTTGCCCAGGGCTTCGATCTGTTTCGAAAAAATATCATCAAAATGATAATCATTTCCGATGCTTGTCAGAATTGATGTGTCGGTCGTCAGGGATAGGGCCGCCAGGGGAGGGCGCTCAATTTTGAAGCGATTGACAAATTCAGCTGCCAGGTGCTGGGCATCGGCTGCGCTGCCGCCGTTTCCGAAAATTAGAATTTTGTTTCCGGCTCTGATACAGGCAGCCATTTTTTCAGCAGCACGAATAATGTGATCGATGTGGTTTTCAATAAATTGGCGCTTGACCTGAAGACTTTCCTCAAGATGGTGCAAAATAATTGCTTTCATACCTTGTCCCCTCGAAATAGAGCGATAAAACGATTAAGAGATTTATGATGCTTTGGCCGGCAATTGCTTTTGGATTTTCGTTATAACCGCCGATGCATCCTGACCCAGAAATTCGGCTTTTTTAAACTCCTTTAAAGCATCAGCCAGGCGGTTTTGCTTAAGATAAAGCTGGCCCAATCGATATCGAAAAAGACTGTTTTCAGGGGAAAGACGAACACTTTCCTGGCAGAACATCAGGGCGATTTCCGGATTTTCTTCCTGTTCATCAAACAGGCATCCCATCGCCGATAAAGAGGCCGCATCGCTTGGATTATGTTTGATGGCTTTTTTATAAGCCGTAATTGCAGCGTCAACATCGCCGGTGGCCGTATAGCATTCACCCAGATACCGAAATACCGCACCGGATCCCGGTTCCAGCTCCGAGGCATGTTTAAGAAATTTTTTTCCGCGTTCGGGCTGCTCCATTTCCATAAGAAGTCTGCCGGTTTGAAATGCGACTTCAAATACGTTCTGATTTATGGTGTTGGCTTTCAAAAAAAGATCGAGGGCTTTATGGCGATCGCCGGCCAACCTGCTGGTAAATCCCATGTTGTACCAGGGCATCACCTCGTTGGAGTTCAGTTTTATGGCTGAATTAAATTCCATTTTTGCTTTCTCATAATCTCCCTCCAGGCCGTAGCAAACACCCAGACTGTTATGAACGTTGATGTTGGACGGATCGATTTTCAAGGCCTGCTGAAATTCTGAAATGGAACCTTTGATATCGCCTTTATCGAACAGCCGATCACCGCTGATGTTTAAACTGACGGCATCAAAGATCGCCGTACTGTTGGGCCCAAAAAAGGCCGCATGGTCCAGGGCCTTGAGGGCGTTGGTCAGCATTTCGGCCGGTTGATAACTGAACGTTGGATATTCGGCAATACCGGCGCTTACGGTTATATCCTTCTGTTTTTTCAGCGTATCCTGAAATTTTTGGACCAGTTTGAGGCACTGGGAACCATTCTTGCCTTCAAAAAAGGCCCCGAATAAACCCGAATTTATCAGGCCCCAGCTGCCTTTGTATTTTTTGCAAAAATCATTAAATAATATTGCGGCCTTTTGATGGTCAGCGGCCGTATCGGATTTTGGATGCTGCGGATCGGTGCCGGCCTCATCATCGATCTGGAAAACCAGACAGGCAAAAATGGCGGCCGAAGACAGCTGCTGCTCTGCGTAATCGATAAATGCGTGACCGCTGAGCAGACCGGGGTAAACCGTTTGAATTGCCTTTTGAATGCGGGTCGGTATGTGGATCCGCTTCTTCTGGGGACCTTCGGCTTCCGCTTTAGAATATAGAAAGTGGCGCGTAGATTCCCGGTTGTGATAGAGTTCTGGTGGTTGTTTTCGCATTTTCAGGCTTTCTTTGTCAAATTTTCAAAAGCAGTTTCAATCGTCGATAATTCATCCTCCTGCAGGGTTCGGGGATCCATGACATACCAATCGTCTTCAATCCTTGCGATGATCGGCGGGTCGTTATACCGCATCATTTTTTCCAGGGCGTTGGGTGATATCCCCTTAATCCGTACCGCGACGCATAAACTGGGAAGTTCCATCAGGGGAAGTGCGCCCCCGCCGGTTTTGGAAGATCTCTCCAGAAGCCGGATATGCATGCGGGAATCACTGATTTTTTTTAATCCATCAACCAGGCAGTGGGCCCGTTTTTGAATCTCTTCCAGGGGCAGCATGATCATGCGCAGGGTGGGGATGATGCGAGATGCTTTTTCTTCATCGCGGTATAATCGCAGGGTGCTTTCCAAAGCGGCCAGTGTAAGTTTATCTATCCGCAGCGCCCGGGTGATCGGGTTTTTCTTAATCGGGTCGATGAGCGCTTTTTTGCCGATGATAATTCCGGCCTGTGGGCCGCCAAGCAGTTTGTCGCCGCTAAAGGTAATCACATCCGTTCCGGCGGTCACGGATTCCTGAACGGTGGGTTCTTTTAACAGGCCGTATTTTGAAAAATCGATAAACGTTCCGCTGCCCAAATCCTCCATGACCGGCAGCTGGTGCGCGGCGCCTAAATCCACGAGGTCACGCAGGGCAACTTCTGCAGTAAAACCAACCACACTGTAATTGCTGGTATGGACCTTTAGAAGTAATCCGGTATTTGGGCCAATGGCATTTTCATAATCTCTCAAATGGGTGCGGTTGGTGGTTCCGACTTCTTTCAAAATGCCGCCGCTTTTGGCCATTACATCCGGTACCCGAAAGGAGCCGCCGATTTCGACCAGTTCACCGCGTGAGACAATAACTTCCTTGCCGCTTGCGATCGTCTCCAGGCACAAAAGGACGGCACCGGCATTGTTGTTGACAACCATTGCCGCCTCGGCACCGCTGATTTCACAAATCAGATCTTCTACGCTGCTGTAACGAGAGCCCCTTTTTCCGATTAACAGATCATATTCCAAATTTGAATATCGGCTGGCAATCGTTACCAGATTCTCAACGACTTCAGCCGCCAGCAGTGAGCGGCCCAGGTTCGTATGCACCACGACTCCGGTTGCATTAATTGTGCTTCTTAGATTCGGCGTCATGGCATTGTTGACCGCCTGTTTTACCGCATCAATCATGCGGGAGTCCGAAAGGCTGGATTCATTGATGGCGGGATCACCGTTGAGAATCGCCTGGCGTTTGGCATTAATGACGCTGCGGATTGAATTGGCCACCACCGTTTGAGGAATACTTTTAAAAGAAGCTTCTTTTGCGGCAAGCTCCATAAGGTAATCCACGCCCGGGAGTTGGCGCAAAAGCGCCTGCTGATCCGGGCTGATTTGTACCGACTTTTTCTTTTGTGATTTTGCTTTTGCCATTGTTTTAAGGAAAAGCGCTCAGCAGCTTCGCTGCAATCATGCCATCATTCATCTGTTTTGTGAAATTATTCAGCATTCATAACTTCCCGAACATAAGCTGCCTTGAGGATTTTAACTTTTCGGCGTCTTAGAGTCTTAGTTGTGAATTCTTTGCATTTTACGAAAAAATTTTTTTATCACGAAAGCACGAAAGGAAGAAAACACGAAAGAAAAGAAAATTTCGTGCTTTTAAAATTTCGTGTTTTCGTGATTAATCATTTTGGGTTCCCCGATAAACCGGGATTTCCGCTTCGCTCCAACCGGCTTGTCCGGGTTAGGGAAAAGCTAAAAAAAACTCAGCGTACTCTGCGCCTCGGC
>CBDUUO010000114.1:0-8392 GCA_965370395.1 uncultured bacterium | reverse complement strand
CGTAATACCGAGATCTTGTTTGGCCTTATCGGCTATCTCCTGATAAGCGTTGACACCACTGGCAACATATCGGAGCACAATTTCGTCCTTGGCATAGACTAACGGAAATCCGAGAAGGGCGCTTCCCGCTGTGATCCCCATTGCCGCAGAGCCTTTGAGCATTTGACGACGTGTGATTTTCGAGCCTTTGGCTTTTTTCTTCTTTTTTTTCATCTCTCCCCCCATTTTAGATGTTACCCCAACAAATATCACCCTGGCTATTTTTGATAACCAGATTTTTCAATTGTCACAATCTACCTAAGATCCATTAAGCAACGATCTTATATTTTTCCGGCTGGCCCAACCCGTGCAGCATTTCGTTAATTTCTTTTTTAAGTTCAATCATTCGATCCTCGCGTCCCACAGCCAATTTGCTAAATCGCTCTAACTCAGCAATGTTTTCGTGAAGCTTTTCTTCACCGCGCTTTCGTTCAGTAATGTCAATCGCAAATATTGCCACCCCGCTAACTTCGCCAGTTTTCGCTTGAATGGGAAAGTAACTGCTATGAAAAATTCTCCCGTTGCGCGTATCTTCAAAATCTATTGGGGTACCGCTGCGCAAAACTTTATCAAACCAGGCCTTCCGAGCTTTTTGAATTTCTGATGGCAAAAGATCGAATAGGTTGGTTCCCTTTAATTGTTCAGGAGTCATTTGAAGTCTGCCAGCTGCCGTCTCGTTAGCTGCCAGGACAATCCCCTTGTTATCTAACAACAGAAGTGATTCTTGCGTGGCATCAAGTAAAGCCCGTGCAGCTGCTCTGCTTTCTATCAGAGCCTCTTCAGTTCTTTTACGTTCGGCAACTTCTCTACTTAACGCTCTGTTCCATCTGATAATTAGAATAAAGAAAGCGCCACCAACCAAAAAAATTGCACCAACTATCTGGAAGATTAGCGTCCAGTTGGTTTTTCGCTCAAAACGAACATTGATCCAGCGGTTGTGGATTGTCGTTTTTTCCAGATGGGGGATTGAATAGATGCTTTTATTCAGAATGTTGACCAGCTCCCGCCAGTCCTTTCGCACGGCAAAGGCGAGTTCATACTTGTACGGTGTCGTCATTGCAACCTTGAGGTCGGTCAGCCCCAGTTTTTGGGTCGCGTAAGTGATAGAGGCCAGGTTGCCTACAAATGCATCTACCTTTCGCTTGGATACATCTCGCAGCGCTTCGTCGATATCCTTTGCCAGATAAAACTCACGATCCGGATAATCCCCTTGCAGCAGTTCCTGGGTAACGTAGCCTTTGACCACCGCGACTTTTCCGTTTTTAAAATCCTGAACCCCACTGACGAATGGGGCATCTTGCCGTGTTAAAATTACCGTTGGAAAACTGATGTACGGTTCGGAGAAGAGCAGAAATTTCGATCGTTCCGGTGTCTTGGCAACACATGGCAGAACATCAATTTCTCCCGCCCTGGCTTTGTTCATGACCTCGGGCCAGCTGAGATTCGAAACAGGCGCCATTTGGATGTTTAATAGTTCGTTTAAACGACGGACATAATCAGAGGCAATGCCTGAATAAACTTTGGTGGCGTTAAAAAATTCAAATGGCGGCCAGGACGGGTCCACACCGAGGCGAATATCTTTGTGCTCAGCCAGCCATGCTTTTTCTTCAGGTGTTAAAACCAATTGCTTCTGCTTTTCCTCGCCGATATCGATCTGAATCCACCTATGCCTGATAGTGCGATGTTCATCCTGTGTTAAGGAATTCAGGGCCTTATTGAGTACCGTAACCAGCTCCGGCCAATCCTTGCGTACCCCGAATTTAAATGCGTCCTCCCCCATATCGGCCGATGCAGCTACTTTAAGATTAACGATACTATGTTCCTGCATTAAATAACTGTTCACCGCCAGGTTACCGATAAAAGCATCGGCTTTGCCAACCGACACAGCTTTTAGACCTTCCAAGGAAGTACCAACCACATATGACTTTATGGAAGGATACTCTTTGATCAATATTTTGTGACTCCTGTATCCTTTAACTACCGCTACCTTGTTGCCTGCAAAATCTCCAAGATTACCTACAGCTGGATAGTCACGTCGGGTCATTATTACCTCGGGGAAAGATATGTAAGGTTTGCTGAAGCTCAAAAAGGCTTCACGTTCTGGGGTGCTGGTTATCATGGGGATTACATCGATCGTGCGGTTTTTAGCTCCTTCCACTGCCTGATCCCACGTGAGGTCCGGGATAACCTTCATGGATATCCCAAGTCTATTTTCGAGTAACCTGACATATTCGGAAGCAATGCCCATGTGGCTTCCGTTTTCACCGACGAAATCAAACGGCGGGTAGTCCGGATCCACACCAATACGGATGTTTTTATGATCTGCCAACCAGGCTTTTTCCTCTTCGGTCAGCTCTGCTGAAATCTGTTGAGGGGTGATCAGATTTGCAATCGCTTGAAGATCCAAACTGTAAAGTTTTAGCTGCTGGTTTAAGGCCTTGGAGAACAGTCTAAAATTCAACGATTGTTCATCCAACGACAGAAACGGGGAAAATTTTTTCAAATTGGCTCTTGTAATGCCGACCATCGGAGATTCGAACTGCAGCCTCTCATTGGCAAAATCTATTCCGTTCAGGTAATCATACAGCAGAACCGCTGCCCAGGCCCCATCCAGGAAATGCCCTCCAACGCTGACATGCATGTCACCACTTAGAATTGCTTCCTGCGCAGCCTTATCCCAGTCCACGCCACCGACAACTATTTTTTCCTCCAGGCCGAGTTCCTTAATTGCTTTTAGCACGCCAAGTGCCATATTATCATTGGCGCACCAAACAATATTCACATCGGACTGGGTTTTGTAATAGGATAGAAATATTTCTTGTGCCTTTATCTGATTCCAATTGCCCGCAACAATTTTGAAAGAATTCACCTCCTTTAGGTGTTTCATAAAGCTCCTGAGACCCCTGATTCGGGCTATGGAGGACTCGTCTTTGGGATTACCTTCTATGGCCAGAACATTAAACCGCTCGATACCATTTTGCGCGGCCTCGTTAATCAGCTGCTGAATAAGAACAGAGCCGGCCTTTTCATCATCGGGAAGCACACTTCCGATCCAATACTCGTATTTGGTTCGCGGCAAAAGGTCGGCTTGAGGTAATTGTGAGTTAATCAGTATGGCAGGAACACTGTTTTTTTCTGCAATTCGAAGAATTCGCTCACCGGTGTTCTGATAGGCTAGAAATATGATACCATCGACTCCACTCTGGACAGTTTTTCGTACCTGGGCAATCATTTTGTCCGGGTTATCATTTGCATTGTAGATCCGAAGTTTCATGCCCAGGTCATTAGCGGCCTCCTCGGTGAAGAGAACAGCTTTCTTCCAGAAAGGATCTTCGCGTGGAATAAAAATGGCAACCTCGAGGGGTTTGCCGTAAAGGAGCGAAGGAGAAAAAATGCCGATCAGAAAGGAAAATACGATCACGGATGCACAAAATAAAATTCTATTAGAACAATTATTAAAAACAATGGTTTTAAAGGTAGCCACTATCATTATCTCCTAGACGTTTTCTAAAGACAGGCTGGTTGGAGTTTCTCTTGGCTGGTCAATCTCAATGCGAAATGAACCTATTTTTTACCTAGCACACCGGATTCGTTAGATATCAATTAACCTAAAAAACTGAAATAAGCAAATTATATCCAAAATACCGCATCCACCATCCGACTGATATAATACAATAAAAATTACGATGACCACTAAATTCGAAGATTTATCAATTTGTGCAAAAAGGGTGGGTTTCGTTCCCTATTGCCATAAAAAAGGCCTGTCCTAAAATTGTGGGTTTGATCAGGACATCGCAACCCTCAATCAAATTTAACCGGCTTGTTTTAGGACTACTTCAATATTTCCTCTTTTTGTTTTGAGCAAAAGTTTTAGCTTGCTTGAAGCCACATTAATTTTAAGGCATTATAAAGGAAGCAATGGATTGCCAGATAAATCCTAAGACAAATAGAATCGTAGCCAGGTAGAGCAGGTTGGCGAGGTATTTTCCGGCCGAACCTGGGCTACGATCTGATTTTTGTTTTGATGTTGAGCTGCTATCGGCTGAAACCATTGGATCTCCTCTGCAAAATTACTTCTTTGGTTGGAATAAATTTAGGGCGCTTTTCCTGAATTGTACCATCTTCGTCAGCGCCAGCCCGCAGGGGCAAAAAAACCGGCACCAGAAGGTTGACATAAAAAAGGAACCGATCAGCGCCATTGGCAATATGAACCACTGGATGCCGGTGCCATTCAACGAAAACATCATGGCAAAAGGCTCATAGGAGCCAAGGGCCGGATGTTTTGATAGGAAAATAACCATCAACGATAACCATAACAGGAAATTAACAATGGACCGGACTCGCTTTAACAGGCCGCGCGATGGATTCAACTTCATTCCGCTGATCTTTTGCAAAAGATATTCAATTCCGTAAAATGGGCAAACTCGGTAGCAATAAACATTTTTGCCTAAAAAAATAACGCCCAATACCGTCCCCACCACCAGAATCCACCAGATGAGGTGATCTTTGATACCGGGGATATAGCCCAGGGCCAAACCGGCAATATTTCCCACCGATATGGCCGCATTCAGATAAAAACCGACAACCACAATGCTTGCGGCCAGGTAAATGTATTTCCATGGCTTTTCTTTGTAGACTTTGGGTACAAAGGCCAGCACGAATATAACCAGAATCAAGATTTCATCCAGCCCGAATTTCCAGGGCACTTTTTCCCATTTGGGATCCAGCTTAAACTTTTGGACCGCCGCCAGATGAGCGCCGTTGCGGATGGCTTCGGCAGCGGCCATGGTGGTGACGGTAGCCCCGGAAACCGCATTGATATCGACACCGACGATAAAGTCATTGCTGACATTCTGCTCGATAAATTGATCCCGGTATCTGGCATCCTCAATTTTTTTGACAAAGGCCGGGGTTTCTTTGTGGTCCAGCGGTATGATCTCGTGGATCTTGCCGTCTTCCATAATGCGGATGCCAAGCACAAAGGGCCCGCCGTAGCCCTGACCCTCCTGGATTAAGACATAATTTCCGGGGCCGTCACCTTTTGCACCCAGCTGGAAAACAACCGGCTCATCGTTGACCTTGGTCAGCTGCTGGTCCTTGAATTTATTTTGAACCATAGCCTCATAATCTTTGCCTTCAGATGCCAGCCCGATAACAAAGGCGATAATTAGAGAAATATAAGCGCCATAGCGTAAGGCAACTGAGAAATAAGGGCTAACAAGGGGTGCTCTGGCGGGTTCTGTCTTTTTGGGTTCCACAGGGGTTTCGACCGCTTTTGGCAAAGCAGGTTCAGCCGCAGGTACAAGCATCTTCGATCTCGTGGATAAGGTGTATCGGAAAGCCAGGGTTAAAATGACAATGCCTGAAAGGCCGAACAAAAGAAGCCCCATGCTGGCCGCTCTGGGGACCCCTTCCAAAACTGATCCGACGGCCCAGGCAATGCTGAAAAGAATGAGTACAATGCCTAGAATCAGTCCGGACCCGGCAAGCCAATTGAGCTGGTAGCGTCTGGAAAAATGCCACAGGAAAATGCCCGATGCGGTCGTTAACAGGCCCAGGCAATACCAGGTGAAGCCCATTTTTAGTCTACCTCCTATTTAAAAGGAAAATGCCAAAAATTACGCGGCCGATCATTGGATTTTGTCTTTTTGGGAAGCAATCATTTTTGAGGTCAGCGTGAGGATGATAACACCGCTTAACCCAAAAAGAAGGATTCCCATACTGGCGGCCCGCGGCACCCCCTCGAGCACAGATCCCACCGCCCAGGCAATGCTGAAAAGAATTAAAGCACTGCCGGCGATTAGGCCGGACCACATAAGCCAGTTTAAGGTGGTTTTCTTTGAAATCAGATACAAAGAATAGGCAGCCGCTCCGGTTAAAACCCCCAGAATATACCAGGTGAGATCCATCATATCTTGGTTCCCATTTTCCAGAATTTGCGGACTCTTTCAGGGTCATCGACCTTACCGTAGCCGAAAAAAATGTCCATTTCGCGCATAAAGGCGTGCACCGGTCCGGGAGCGAGCACGTTCTGGGCATCCACCAGTCGGTGGTGCCAGAAGTCCGGTTTGTTATAAGGACACGAAGCAATACAGTTACCGCAGGAACCGTCATTGTCGATCCAGAATTTGGCGCATTTTTTGGCGTCATTGTGGAATTTTAGAACTCCGCGGGATGCATGCCAGATATAGTCCGGGTCAGACGAATAGGTGGGCGCCCAGGATTGATCTTCGAAGGTGATGGCTTTGGACGGGCACGAATCGGCGCAGCGCTTGCAATTCAGACAAAAGCTGGCCACCCCGAAGGTGCGCGGCTTATCGGTTTCGACCAACTCAAAATCAGTGTAGACTTTGCTGATACGGACACGCGGTCCCTGCTTGGGTGTTATGATCTGACCGTTGCGGGCTCCTTCGCCCAGGCCGGCGGCAATAGCATAGGGGGCATTGATTCCCAGATCATTCATGGAAGCCACCGCCTGATGACCGAGCTGCCTTAAAAAGATGGTGAGTTGCCCGGCGATTTTAATCGCGTTGGCGTAGGCGTCGCCAACGGGTGCATCCTGCATCCAGGAAGGAGCCGCGGCCATGGCAGGGTAATCCATCTCTACCAGGATAACGATGACCGTTTTGGGCTCAAAGGGAAAATCCTTTTCCCAGCTGAGCTCGCGTTCGATACTGGCATCGTACATGGGTTCATAATCCCAGCGCTGGTCCCGCTTGGTGATGCCGCAGCGCAATACGCCAAATAACCTGGCTGCGCTTTTAACAGCCAGAGCTGCTTCTTTAGGAGAGTTGAACTGGTATTGGTTCTTGGCACGCATCTCTTGTTTCCAGCTGGAAACCCCGCTGTTGGGCGCTTCCATGCTGCCCCCGCCAAGTTGCTGTCTGGCGCTTGAAAAGCCTGCAACCGCCAGCGCTCTTTCAAGCTGGCTGTAGCCGGGGGCGTCCCGGTAAGGATTTTTCATAAATTTGCTTCTGGTTTCATAAAAATGAAATGGTTTAAACCCCTGGGGGTTCTCTTTTTTTAGCTGTTCACTGAAGCTGCGGTTGCGTTCAGGGTGTTTTTCGTTTAACACCTTGCTCCCGGCAAAAATATTGATCTGGTTGCGCTGGTCGATGCGCTTGAAGTCATCCCGCACCGGCAAAGGAAACTCATCATGCACGATGCCTTCCATGCGTTTGATGGCCGTTATACCGCCGGCGGCGACGGCAGCCGCACCGGCGCCTGCAAGTCCGAGTTTTAGGAATTTGCGTCGGCTGGCATTATGCGTTTTACCTCCCTCACCTGTTTTTTTCGTAGTGCCGTTTGAATCAATCTGAACCTGACCATTTTGATCTTTTGCTGTACTCATGATTTAGCTCCAAAAAAATTGTTAATAGCGGTCATTTTTTTTCGGTAAAAAACTTGCTCGCAAAATCTTCTTTTACCTTCCATCCCTCGATTTCTAGTGCTTTACGGGCCACCGGATCAAAAGCACCTGTAATCCATACTTCTTTCCCACTGAATCCCGGCAATCGATTAAAGGTCCCTGATCCTTTGCTTTCTTTTAACCACAGCCTTTGCGTCCAGGCCACGTGATCCAATGGCGCCAGCATGATAATGACACCGTCTTTTCGCTTAAGCAAAGGAACACCCTGGACCGCGACGATCCGCTCAACGGGGGCTACTTTTTCATTGTAGATGGCCGCCATCTGGGCGCGTTCGCGCAGGTACCGTGCGATCTTATAATCAGGGGCGACGGCGGCCATTTTGATGAAATTTTTACGATCCTTAACATTTGTCATAGCCTCTAATTCACCTACCAGCAGGGTTTCTTCCTGGGGATCAAAATACGGATTTTTAAGAAAATCTTTTGCCAGGGAATCCTCCACTCCCATAGCTTTGAGCTTCTCTCCGTTTATTTCACCCAGCTCGGCCGGCGATTTGTCCCGCACTAATTGCTTCATCGTATCGGCTGTACCGGTTAATTGCAGGACAGTACCTACCGGCTTGTTTATCAAACCAAAAGCCACCTTGGGTCCAGCCGCATCTCGCCATAACGATGCTGCTGATGTTGCCTTCCGCTCTTGTGAACGACGTCGGCACCCTGAATTTTAAAAACTTTCGCAGCTCAATAGCCCGGCCCGCATACCCCCTGTCAACGCTTCGCTTATACCCTTACGAGCATACACGCATGACTCGGGGCCAATGTGGGGTGCTAACCCTTCATCGTATGGAACTTTCATCCTTTGCTCCTCGACGGTTTCACCGGCGCACTCACAACTTTTTTATGTCCCCGAAAACCTTTGATAAGTTGGAGGTACATGCAATTTTGAAAGTGTTTATCTGTTACAGATATCAGCAGATATCAACG
>CBDUUO010000113.1:0-8400 GCA_965370395.1 uncultured bacterium | reverse complement strand
GCTCGTGCAGCGCAGGCGCTTGCGCCGCGTGTTGCTCAGTCTTTTTTTAAATCGATCGTTCGACCCTGTCGTTAGACCCTGAGGCTCTCGACGGGCAGAATACATTATTCGATGTTGGACGTTCAATGTTCGATGTTCGATGTTCATTTTTTAGTTAACCCGTCATATGAAACTAGCCAAGGACAAAGTTTCTTTTAAGATTAGACTGGCCGCTTCAGCGGTCAGCGGCTGGGCTGACACCTGACACCCAGCAGCCAGCAGCTTCTCCTGATACTATAGCAGGGCAGACATTATTTTACAATTCTTGTCAACGGCGTATAGTGCTGCGGTTGCCTGTCGGTTAGAACATCATTGATGGGGTTAAAAGATTTATCGCGTGTTTTTGAGGGATAAATTTCGGCCAGCAGGACTTCATCTTTCTCTTCTCCGGCTTTTTTTAATTCCTGGCCGCTAAAATCATAAATGGCGGAATTGCCTTTAAAACGCAATTCTTCGCCTTTTCTTTTCTCCAAACCGGCTCGATTGGCCACCGCTAAATAGACATGGTTTTCAATCGCACGGGCGGGCATTACCCGGCGCCAGGCCTCGGTGATCAAATTGGCCGGGCAGACGATCAGATCGGCACCCAGCAGGGTCAGCACCCGGGCCGATTCCGGAAACCGCCAGTCGTAGCAGACCATCGGCCCGATATAGACATCCCGCTTTTTATCCTCCACGACAAAAAAGCCGGTGTCTCCCGGGTCAAAGCAAGCGTTTTCTTTATAAAAGAGGTGCGTTTTGCGATAGACATATGGATTTCTTGCTTCCGGAACCACGATCAGACAGGCGTTATAAAGATTCTTTTGATGGCGCTCGGCAAAACCGGCCACCACCACCGCATTTTTGTTCCGGGCCATATCTCGAAAGAATTCGCTGCTGGGTCCGGAAACAGTTTCAGCGGCTTTTGCGACCTCTTCCCGGGATAGAAAAAAATAACCGGTTGTGCACAACTCCGGAAACACGATGATATCTGCGGTGACATTTTCGACCAGTTCCTGCATGCGGGCAAGGTTTTGCTGCTTTTCTCCGAATTCAGGGGTGAACTGGACAACTGCCAGTGTCAGAGGTTTCATTATAGTCATCCTCCTTTCATCTGGTTCAGGGTTCAACGTTCAAAGGTTCAGGGTCAATAGATAAGTAATGAGTGCTGAGGACTGAGGGCTGAGCAAAAAAAACCTGCCTGACGCCTGACCCCTTCAACATGACTTGTCGTTTTCCACCATGAATCGTCCTCCTGGGACCATGAGCTGTCGTTTCCCGTCATGAGTTGGCACGGGCTATTTTCGCCCCTTTCTATTTCGATATGCCTCAGCACTCAGTACTCAGCACTCAGTCCTCAGTCCTATTTTTTGACACCTGACACCAATCAATTTTCTCTATTTTGAATATCGAATATCCAACAAGGAATTTCGAATGATGAAGTTTTCTTTCCCTTCGACATTCATTATTCCTTGTTCGGTGTTCTGCGGTTCTCTGTTTTCTGACACCTGACACCCGAAACCTGAAACCATCTTTACCGCCCCTTAAGATATTGTGCGAAACATCTGGCGGTATGGGATTTGGCGGTATGGCTTAAAAGCGCCTGAGGAGAACCGCAGGCCACCACGCGACCACCGTCATCGCCGCCTTCAGGACCCAGATCGATAATATAATCGGCTTCCTTGATAATTTCCATGTTGTGTTCAATAATTGCCACGGTATTGCCTTCATCGACCAGTGACTGAAGAACGCTGATCAGTCGCTGAATATCGGCCAGGTGCAAACCGGTAGTTGGCTCATCTAAAATATACAGGGTGTGCCCGTTTGTTCGTTTAACCAGCTGCTTTGCCAGTTTTATGCGCTGGGCCTCACCACCTGAAAGGGTGGGACTGGGTTGCCCCAGGCATAGATATCCCAGCCCGACATCACAGACGAATTGCACGGCGCGCCGGATGACGGGCACGGCCGAAAAAAACCGTACGGCCTCCGCAAATGTCATCTCCAGAACATCGGCGATATTCTTTCCTTTGTACTGGACAGCCAGGGTTTCTTTGTTATAGCGTTTGCCCCGGCAAACTTCACAGAGTACATAGACATCCGGTAAAAAGCTCATTTCGACCCTGGGCCGCCCCTGGCCTTTGCAGGCATCGCAGCGACCCTCGGCCACATTAAATGAAAAGCGACCGGGTTTATAACCTCTGGCTCTGGAAGTCGGCGTCATGGAAAACAATTTGCGGATGTCGGCTAAAAAGCCGACGTAGGATGCCGGAACCGATCGCGGTGTGCGGCCGATGGGGCTGTGATCGACTTCCAAAACCCGCTGAAGATGATTCCAGCCTTCAATGCCTTTACACGCTCCGGCAGGATATCGCTTTTTCAACAACCGGTTACGCAATCCTTTATACAGGGTTTCCTTCAACAAGGAAGATTTCCCCGAGCCCGAAACACCGGTAACACAAATCAGGCGGCCCAGGGGGAAATCCACGCGGATATTTTTCAGGTTGTTGGTGGTTGCGCCTTGAACGCTCAGACTGTCCGTATTCTCGCAGGATCTGAGTCGAGATGAAATCTTTCTGGGATGCCCGTCAAGCAGCGCGCCGGTAATCGAAGATTTGACTTTTTTTAAATTGGCCAGTGTTCCGGTGGCGACAACGCGCCCGCCGTCCTGACCGGCGCCGGGTCCCAGGTCGATGATGGTATCCGCCGCGCGAATGGTTTCCTCGTCATGCTCGACAACCAGGATGCTGTTGCCGCGATCCCGCAGGGTTTGCAAAGCATCGATCAGGATGCGGTTGTCTCGGGCATGCAGTCCGATGGTGGGTTCGTCGAGAATATAGCAAACGCCGGTAAGATTGGAACCCAGCTGGGCCGCGAGGCGAACCCGCTGGGCCTCTCCACCGGACAGCGTATCGCCGCTGCGTGCCAGAGAAAGGTAGGACAGACCCAGCTGATTCAACAAAGACAGCCGGGTCAATATTTCGGCAACAACCGGTTCGGCGACGGGCTTTTGCGGTGCACTGAATTTGAATTTCTTGATGACCGCAAATACATCTCGCGCCGGCTTCTGTACCAGGTCCCAGATGGAATGACCGCCGACCTTTACCGCCAAAGCCTGGGGTCTGAGACGACTTCCGACGCACTTACGGCAAACCGTGACTTCTACGGGTTCTTCATCTTCGGTTTCCGTATAGCCGGACACGCCCAATCCGCCGCATTGGGGGCAAGCGCCCTGTTTGCTGTTAAAGGAAAAAAGTCGCGGATCCAGCTGTTCCAAACCGATGCCGCAGGTCGGGCAGATACCTGAAAGGCTGAAGACTTCTTCTTTGCGGCGGCGATCCATGAGGATGAGGCTGCCGTTGCCCTCTTTCAGGGCTTTAGCGACCAGCTGACCGAGATTTTTTGATGGAAGACTTCCGATGACCATCTCGATTGTATGTTCGTGGTAACGGCTCAGCGCCATGCCTTCTTCAAGCACGGTCGTTTTACCGTCGATGCGGGCTTTTTTAAATCCATTTTTCAGCGCCCGGGCAAGCACTTCTTTATGAAATCCTTTGCGGCCGAAAACCTTGGTCGCCAGCACGGTGGCCGGTTTTTTTGAATAGCGCTTGCGGATCTGTTTGACGATGGCTGTCCGGGTTTGAGCGGTCAGCCGGCGTCCGCATCCCGGGCAATGCTGGGTGCCCAGTTTGCTGAATAACAGCCTGAGGAAATGATAAATTTCGGTGAGGGTGGCCACAGTGGAACGTCGGCTGGAATGACTGATGCGCTGTTCGATGGCCACCGTCGGAGCCAGGCCGGTGACCAGATCGACATCCGGCCGTTCCAGGATTTTCATATACTGACGTACGTAGGGGGCCAGGCTTTCCAGGTATCTGCGCTGGCCCTCTGCAAAAAGAATGTCAAAGGCCAATGTGGATTTGCCCGATCCGGATACGCCGGTCAGCACCACCAGTTCGTTCTGGGGAACTGTCAGGTCGATGTTTTTTAGATTGTGTTCCCGGGCACCTTTCAATGTAATGGTGCCGGACGGCTGTGAAGCCGAAAAGCCGGAAATGGATTCAGCCACCCCGCGCGGCCCCGATTTTTTTCGTTTCAAGCGCCCCGTTCCATCCAGGTATGCTTTTAAAAACCGCCCGGTGTGAGAATTGTTTTTTTGAGCGATTTTTTCAGGAGGTCCGCTGGCAACCACCCGGCCGCCTTTATCGCCGCCTTCGGGCCCCAGATCGATGACCCAGTCTGCGGTTTTGATCACATCCATGTTGTGTTCGATGACCAAAACCGTATTTCCGCCATCCACCAGCCGCTGCAGGGCCGTAAGCAGTTTGCCGATGTCATCAAAATGCAGGCCGGTGGTAGGCTCATCAAATATAAACAGCCGGCGGGTGGCCTCATGGCCGTTAAGTTTTACATGGCGGGAGAGTTTCAGGCGCTGGGCTTCACCGCCGGACAGGGTATTGATGGGCTGACCCAGGCGAATGTATCCGAGGCCGACATCTGCCAGCGGCTGTAAAGCGGCTAAAATTTTATGGTGATCCTGGAAAAATTCGAGGGCCTGATTGACGGTCAGATTCAAAAGGTCGTGTATGTTTTTACCTTCATAGGCAATTTCCAATACCGTTTCTTTAAAACGCCTGCCCTTGCAATCGGGGCAGGTGACATAGACATCGGAAAGAAACTGCATTTCAACCTTTTCAAATCCGACTCCTTTGCAGGTCTCACAGCGTCCGCCGTCAACATTGAATGAAAAATAACCCGGCCCAAGGCTTTTGGCCCTGGCGGCATCGGTCTCCGCCAGCAGCTTTCGGATGGGATCCAGGGCTTTGGTGTAAGTCAGGGCATTGGCTCTGGGCGTTCGGCCGATGGAGCGCTGATCTACCAGGACGACATCATCGATGTTATGGATTCCTGTGATTTTCTTATGGCGGCCGGGTCGGTCCTTGGGATTTCCCAGCGCACGTTTGGCCGCTTTGTAAAGAATCCCTTCCGCCAGGGTGGATTTGCCCGATCCGGATACGCCTGTGAGACAGACAAACAATCCCAGGGGAATGCGGACATCGATGTCTTTCAAATTATTTTCGGCCGCGTTTTTTATCGTAATCCATCGGTCTTTTTGAGGCCGGCGCCGTTGTTTTTTGACGGGAATCCGGCGTTCACCTTTTAAATATTTGCCGGTCAGGCAGCCGTTGACATCTGCGGTGGGGCCGAAATACATTACCTCACCGCCTTTTTCACCGGCCCGGGGCCCCAGGTCCAGCAGGAAATCGCTTTCGCGTATAATTTCGGGGTCATGCTCGACAACCACCACGGTATTGGACAGATTGCGAAGCCCTTTTAAAATGCGAATCAGCCGGTGATTGTCACGCGGATGAAGCCCGATACTGGGTTCATCCAGCACATAAAGGGTATTGACCAGAGAAGATCCCAGGGACGAGGCCAGCGCCACCCGCTGGACTTCGCCGCCGGACAGGGTGCGCGATTGCCGGTCAAGGGTCAGATAGCCCAGGCCGACATCTCTTAAATAGGCCAAGCGGTTGCGGACTTCCTCCAGCACCAGCAGGCCGGCTTCATCCCGGGCCGCAACCGTCAGGGTTTTGAAAAAATCAAGGGCCTGATCCACATTGCATCGGTATACCTGGGCGATGGTGCGGCCGGCCAGCTGATAAAGCAGGGATTCGTTTTTGAAGCGGGTGCCGTCGCAATCCGGGCAGATGTCATAGCTGCGGTAGCGCGAAAGAAATACCCGCACCGGCATTTTATAGGTTTTGGTTTCCAGCCAGCGGAAAAAGCCGTTGACGCCGTAATAGGTCGAAGTACCCTCGATAATTGCCTTTTTGTGCGCCGCTTTTAAGCGTCGAAAAGGCACCCGCGTGGGAATCCTGCGACGCCGGCAAAAATCCATCAGATCATCAAACTCCATGCGCCCGCCTTCCCAGGTCCCAAAGGGTTTAATAGCGCCGTCTTCCAGTGAACGCGAGGGATCCGGAATAATCAGCTCCAGATCGATACCGATGGTGCGGCCGAATCCCCGGCAGGTATCACAGGCACCCAGCGGGCTGTTAAACGAAAAGAGATTCGGCAATGGCGTATTATACTGGATGTTACAATTTGCACATTGCAGTTGATTGCTGAAGGCATGGCGGCCGTGCGGCGGGATCCAGACGTCCAGCCGTCCGCCGCCGAAGCGGTAAGCCAATTCGAGTGAGTCCAGGATGCGCTCACGGTCTTTTGTTCGCAGCACAACGCGGTCGACCAGAACCGGAATTTCCTTATCTTTTTTAGCAGGCTGCCATTCATCCAGATGTGCGATTTGACCGTTTAGCAAAAGTCGGTCAAAACCCATCTGCATGAGGATTTTGCGAACTTCTTCGGCCGGGGCGGCTTCCAGCCGGTACGGGAAGGTGATCATGAGCCCGGTGCCGTCTGGTTGCTGCTTTAAGTAATTCCACACGTGGGCCGGTGTTTCGGGTACCACCGGCTGCCCGCACGATTGGCAATGGAGTTGTCCCAGCCGGGCATATAACAATTTGACATAATCCGTAATTTCAGTCATGGTGCCGACCGTTGACCGTGAGGTTCGTACCGGATCTTTACGGTCGATGGCAATCGCCGGTGGGATGCCTTCGATTTGGTCCACCTGAGGCCGATCCATGCGATCCATAAATTGGCGGGCATAGGGTGAAAACGTTTCCACGTAGCGACGCTGGCCTTCGGCATAGAGCGTATCAAAAGCAAGGGATGATTTACCGGAACCGCTGACTCCGGTTACCACCGTGATGCGATTCAGCGGGATTTCGATATCAACATTTTTCAGATTGTGCTGGCGGGCGCCTTTGACCCGAATCGACTGTGTTTTCATGTCATTTCCTGTGGGGAAACTGAAGGTTTTTTTAAAAACCGGGTAGAAATTTTATGATTCGAAATTAGTTTATGAAACATAAGTTGAGCGATTGTCGAGGTTGCCGTAGCTACAAGGAAGATGTCATTCCGCTATAGTCGGCTATGCGGGATGGCATCTGACGCAGTAGATGCGGTAAGATCGGCAATCCCAAAGGGTTTCAAATTTTAAAAATATAAATAGACAGAATTCATTGAATATAAGACAAAATGACCCCCCTTTTAAAATTTGAAACGCTCAATTTAGGTTAAAATAACTATTGATTGGGCCGAATACAAAATTTTTTTTTATTTTTTATATTTCACCAATCATCGCATTATAAAATGAGGCTGTCACCAATTTCTAATAACCGATAACTATTAACGAATAACCTTCAATTGAGCATTTTTTGCGCTATTGAAGGGGTATGCCTATGCCAAATAACCCTGTTGTTATCGTAACCGGTGCATCGCGCGGTTTAGGGGCGGCAACAGCCCGCTGGCTGGCCAAGGCCGGCTCGGCTGTCACCCTAATTTCGCGTTCAGGGGCCGCCCTTAAAGGTGTTGCTGAAGAAGTTCGGCAGCTGGGTGGCACGGCGCTGGTTTTTAAAGCCGATACAACCGATCCGGGTGCCTGCCAAAAAGCGGTTGCAAAAACGGTGGAACGTTTTGCAAGGCTGGATGCTTTGGTAAACAATGCCGGTATTGTTGAACCCATTGCTCCGCTTGTACAAACCGACCCCGATCGCTGGCAGTATAACATTGCCGTCAATTTGCTGGGCCCCTTTTATCTGACCCATGCGGCCATTTCCGAACTGCGTAAACAAAACGGACGCATTATTAATGTCAGCAGCGGAGCAGCCACTACCGTGATGGAGAATGTCAGTGCCTATTGTGCTGCCAAGGCGGCGCTAAATCATTTTACCCGGGTGGTGGCAGCTGAAGAATCCGGGCTTACGGTATTGACGATGCGTCCGGGTGTGGTGGATACCCAAATGCAGGAAATCATACGGCGAGAGGGGCCGAACTTCATGTCGGCGGAACAGAACGCTTATTATCAGGGCCTCAAGGAGCGTGGCGAACTTGAGGCACCCGAGGTGCCGGCCCGTTCGATTGCCTGGCTGGCGCTGCATGGCCCCCACGAATTTAGCGGTGACTTTTTAAATTACGACGATCCGCGAATCGCCCGTCCGGCGCTGGATTTTTTTGGCGAGAAATTGGAATAGAATCACCACAGAGAACACAGAGATCACATCATTCCTTTTTAAAATTTGAAACGCTCAATTTAGGTTACAATTCCGCCACCTGAGCCTCGGTGCTGGTGATCAATATCTTTCCGTCGATGATCTCAAACATCCATTTCTAAAAATCTTATATTTCATCTGGATATCCACAATTTCACTATACCTTCAAAAATATGTAAGCAGGCACGTAACCCTAGAATGCTCAAATGTTTAGGTTTCGAAGTGCAATGTAAAAATTTTAAGCGTCTAAATTGTTTGCAGACAT
>CBDUUO010000112.1:0-8431 GCA_965370395.1 uncultured bacterium | reverse complement strand
CTCCAGAGGCGGATCTACGACATTTTGTGCAAAAACATTTTCGCCACCAAGACACTAAAACACAAAGTTTAATTTTTACAAACAGTTTTGCTTTGTGTCTTTGTGCCTTGGTGGCCATTTTTCCGGTTGATCCGGGTTAGGGACACGCCGTTTAACCATTCGAATCTTTTGGAAAGTCCAGGCCGAATCTTTGAACGAATCAGTCAGGATAGGGTGTGTGGATTTTTAAACCGGCATCTTATTCTTGCGGATTTTTTTATTGACAATATATACTACAATGTGGGATAAAATTATAATACAAAGTGGCATAAATTAGGGTCTTAGTTGTGAATTCTTGTGTCCTCCAGAGGCGGATCTACGACATTTTGTGCAAAAACATTTTCGCCACCAAGACACCAAAACACAAAGTTTAATTTTTACAAACAGTTTTGCTTTGTGTCTTTGTGCCTTGGTGGCCATTTTTCCGGTTGATCCGGGTTAGGTATCGCCATTTTAGATTTACATTTCGTGGGGATATTTAAGAACAGTCCATTTAATCAAAGGGAAGTAGAAACATGAAAACAGTCGCTGTACTTATCAACAATACGGAGCAGCAGTATGAAGGGCTGCGCTCCAGTCTGGGCATGCTGCTTTACAATACCTGGGTGCAGATGTTTGTAATCAATGAAGAAATAGCCAACATGGATGAAGCCTATCACGATAATATGGAGTTCCTCGATGAGATGGAGGGCGAGCGATTTTCAAATAACAAAGCCAATGTTGAAAAATACGGTTTCCAATACGCATCCATTGAAGAGATCGGCGAAATGTTGCGAAAAGCCGACCTCGTCATTCCATTTTAAGGAGGCATCTAAAATGAAAATACTTTATATTCTTCGAACCCGGCCTGATGTCACTGTGGAAAAATTCATGCAATCGGTTACCAACGGTGACCGATCAAAAGTGACCGAGCTTTATGAATTCCAAAACGACAGCGATTGGTCGAAGCTCGTGGATGAAATTTTTGAAAACGACAAGGTTATTAGCTGGTGGTAAGCCACCTGCTTTAGATACAGATCTACACCTTAGAAGACGATAAGAAAGGGCGAGTTGTTATGGCTGAAAAATTAGGTATCCTGGTCAGTTCGGATAAACACCTCGATTATGTCATCAATTTGACCCGTGCTGCCAGTGAAAAAGGCAAAGAAGTGGAGCTGTTTTTCACCGGTAAAGGGGTGCTTCTGACCCAGTCTCCGGATTTCAAAAAACTGGTCGGCAAGGCCAAAATGACGCTATGTGACGTCAGTTTCAGGGCCCTGGGCCTTAAAGGCGATGTTCCCGGAATGGGATTTAAAGACTTTGCAACCCAGGCTAAGAATGCAGACCTTATCGAAGAAAGCGACCGCTATGTGGTGCTCTAGTGGATGTGTGCTGGAAAAGAAAAAAAAATAAAAACGGAACTAACGGCAGCGGGTTTAATCTTGTTGCTGTGCTTGTGGGGAATTATCAAAAGGAGGCCAGCGCCAAGGGCAATTTTACCAGACAACTCGGCACCATCGGTGAGAAATTTTTAGATTCCAAAGCGCGCGACATGCGAGCTTTTCATCAAGGGCTGTTTTGGCTCCATGTTGATAAAAAGTTGAACCACCTCAGCCTAAGCTCGGAAGAGAGAGAAAAAATTGAGTTAAAAATATCAAAAACGGTACCCAGGCCCGGTCAAGACTGGGCGCTTTGGAGTGTGACCTGTATTCCTCGCTATGATCCTTAGAATTTCAAGTGTATAAAAAAACGGCCTGACTGCCCTTATACAAGGGACAGTCAGGCCGCTTCCTTAAAAGATTCCCTCTTCCTTCGTTCCTATTTCTTAACCACTTAATGTATAGTGGTCTTTATCTTTCAATTATTTGCAGTGACCATTTTGCATCGCCCATTGCAACCCGTCACAATCACCCAGGTCGCAGGCCCGCCTGAAATCTTTACAGGATTCTTCGGTTTTTTTCATCTGGAAATAAACCAGACCCCGATTCAGGTGGGCCTTTGAGTATCTGGGCTTGAGCTGAAGGCTTTTATCAAAATCAGCCTTTGCTTTTTGGTATTGATCCAACGCGTAGTAAGCATTGCCGCGATTGTTAAACGCCTCGGCATATTGCGGTTTCATCCGGATGGCCTGGCTGAAGTCTTTGATGGCCTGTTGATGAAGCTCTAAATTGTAAAATGCCAATCCCCTGTTGTTGTAGGCTTCGGCCATCTTCGGGTTGGCTGCAATGGCCTTATTCCAGTAGTCTTTGGCTTTGTTGGGATCCGTGTATTGCCCACCTTGCCACAGGGCCAGGGCTGCGGCATTCCAGTCCGTATCTTTTGCGCCAGTTGATCGTTTAACCGTCCGTTTCGGAAGTTTTATGGGCGCACCTTTGTTTTTAAGTCTGGAGTTTACAGCCGTTTTCTGGTCCTGCTTCATCAGCAATGAAGAATCCCCTGCCAGATCACCGATCAATTTGTACATCTGGCCCATCATTGCGGCGCCAAATACACCCATGAGTAAAAGCGGAGTCAGCTGAATGACCGTCCACAATATCATGATTTTGGTCATTGCCAGGCTTTTGTGCTTGATCCAGCCCCAGATAAATGTCCATAAACCGCAGGTGATAATCCCGATGATGCCCTGCAGCGCCCCGCCGTGTTTAAATTGTTTAATCAGAACGATGATAAAAACAATCAAACTGATGAGCGTCAACACCGGGAGCAAAATACCTATACCCATTTCTAACATAGTTTACCTCATTGTTGTTTTTATTTAATGCAATGTTCTATCCAAATTAAATCAAATTTATTATTCGTAAAATCCAGTAGGCCAGGATACCTAGAATTAACAGCCCGACGATTCCGGTGCGTCTTTCAAAGGCCGTTATTTGATAAGCGAACTTTTGCTGCAACTTTCCAGGCAGGAAACTGCCCGCCGCCAGCAGAATGCCGATACCCAAAACGATGGGGGCAAAGGCGTGTAAATGAATTGAGGCTTGCCATTGCCCTTGAACCAACATGACCATCGCTCGTGTCAGGCCGCATCCGGGACAAACCACACCCAGTGTTGATTTGACCGGGCATTGCCATGCTATTGTCCCTGTTGCGGTTAATGCAAGCTGCACAACCGTTACAGCGGCCAGCAGGACGATGATCCGTCGGTTCTGCAGCAAGGGCCCCAGGACGGGTGCAAATAATCCGCCTTTGACGCGCGTCATGTTGACGGAATCGGCCGTCATTGAGGGTCTTGTCTTAGCGGTTAAACTGCTGCTGGTCGTCATTTACTTTCTGGCGATAATTGCGAAACGGTGTTAATTTAACGTTCCTAAATTTTTATAACTTACTGGAATTTTAGTATTTTTTGTGGCCATATTCTTTTGCAAGCCACATGGAATGATGGAATAGTGGAATATTGGAATACTGGATCAGAACAAGAAAATTAATGCAAAATTAGCGCTTTGAATTCCGTTTTCTTAAAACCCATCATTCCACAATTCCATTGTTCCATTATTCCAATTGGGGCAAAGCCCCTAAGTTCAGTTATCTTAATTATCGGCATCTATCTGAAAATCTTTAATTTGGCAAATTTTTCTTACTGTTCGGCCTGCAATTTTTTCGGGGGCTGCCGGTGTGTCGTCGTAGATCAATATCCTCAGTCGGTCCGATTCAATAAAATACCGTTCGGGAACGGTGGCGCGGGATGGCTTTATACTGCGGTTGCCGGCCGCGATTCCACAGCAAAAAATCAAGCCCCATGGACGTCATTTTATGCCCGGATGCGTTTAGCGCATTCTTTAAGAGTTCGACGGCATGCAGGGCGCAGGCCCTGATCTCAATTGCCTCTGCCGAGCCTGCTGGAATCAACTTTTCCGCATCGATTCGTGAGATTAACGCTTTTGTGTAAAGTAAAATATTATCCACCCGCAGTACATGCGGGACCAGATTATCCGCGAAAATGGTTAGATTCTGCAGATCGTCAAAGCGTCCCAGCCCCTGGCCTTCAAATGCCAGAGACAGATCCGCAGCGGCCAGCTGAGCGCGTTTATAAAACGGGACTTCAACCGCATCGTATAATTCAACATCATAAAAGTAAGGCATGCCAATAAGCAGTTGCATCAAGCGTTCAGCAGAAGCGCCGGCGGCTTCAATCAACTCGGTGAAACTGCCGTTAAAATCTTGCTGTAGGTACCCGCCAAGATCGTTTAACGCTTTGGCAAAAAGCCGCATGAGCTCACCAATGGGCTTGCTGTCAGGATCCTGTTCGAAAATCTGCGTGCAGTCTTCAGGGGTCAGCCGGGTTAGTTCCAGAGCCGAAAGCGGCCCCTTTTTTTTAAAGCGGTCATTAAGACAGCTGGCCACGGTAAAATACCCTGACATGCCCGGGCGTTTTTGCAGGTGCGGAAAGTAACCCGAGCCAAAATTAATGCTGTCCAGTGTCAGGAAGAAGGCGGCCGAGTCATCATTTTGACCCAGGTAATGGCTTTCAGAATCATGCCCGGGCTGGATGGCGCTTTCAAGGCATAAAGATTCAGCATAAGCAGGGATTAAATCATAATTAATTTGAATGTGAGCGGCACGCTCTGCCACTGCCTTGCAGCCGGCTCGCACCTGTTTCAGCAAACGAAGTCCCATCTAAATTGTGATGCCTTTTTCTATCATGAAATGTTCCTTAACCTTGCCATCGAGCGGTCGTGCAGTCGGAATAATAGGGGCACGGCAACCATGGCACCCACCAGTGCCAGAAACATATCCCATTGAGCGTCCCAGATGTCGCCCTGTGAACCTAAAAAAGCCGTGCCGACATCAGATGCCACAATCAGCGCGATCCACCACTCCAGTAGTTCCCAGAAAGCTGCGATGGCAAGAACGATGCTAAAGACAATAAAATAAAACCAGCCGCCCCTTTGCAAAGGTGTGACCCGCAAAAGTATCTCCCGGATGATAAAGACCGGAAACACGCCCAGAGCAACATGTCCCACACGATCATAGTGGTTGCGGCTGAATCCGAAGACCTCCATGGCCCAGTTTCCTAAAGGCGTTTTGGCATAGGTGTAATAGCCGCCGTAGATCAAAATAAACATATGAAAAAATACGCACCAGTAAGCCATGTGCGACATCGGGAAGCGACGATAAAGCACAATGAGTACCGCAATGCCGGCCAGCCCGGGGCCCACCTCCAGCAGCCAGCTCAATTGCCCTGCCGGGGGAGCAATTACCGAAGCGATGCATACCAGGATGACGATACCCAAAAGGATCAACGGTGTGCGGTAATATGAAAGCGGTACGGAAGTCATCTATCTCCCTTTTTTCCAGATCCATATTTTAACCAATGCTCGGGGTCGGATTGGGGAAGGGCTTTACCGGTCTCCAGATAATGGTTCATGGCGGCTTCCCAGAATTTCATATCTTTAACGAAATTTTCCTCTGTAAAGTTCTCGATAAACGTATTCCCCTCCTCGGTCAGCGCGGTGACGGTATAGGTGATGTGAACGCGGGATGTATGCTCGCCGCCGTCTTCGATCCGAACCGTCACATCGGCCACTCTTGAATCAGGTGTGATGCGGGCAAAATCGGTCTGACAGGCTGCATCATCTCTTTTGGTGATCAGCCAGATGGTGTCTTTTTCACCGGCACTTTTGGAGGTAAACACGCATCCTTCCTCAGCAAAGCCGGAATGCGAAAAAATCAGATGATAATCCCAGCCATCCAGCCATTCGGCTTCTTTGACCGGGCAGATCAAAGAATGGACCACTGACGGCTCCACTTGAATGGTCTGAACATAATTTCGGGTGATTCTTTTTGCCTTAAACGCGCTAGATTTTGATGACTTCATCGGTTTCTCCAGATTCAGGAACATTAATGGCGCGCTATATGGAATAACGAGCTTAATTTATTGCATGGTTATATTTAAAATCTCCTGCAAGCTTTTGATAACCGTAACCTCATTTTTCGAAGACATGTTCTTGGGGAGATGTTCGCTGCGATACGCTGTCTGGAAATCCAGAGCATCCCTGTCTGTGCGGTTAACCGGTCTGGCTATGAATATCGGATGGATTCCGGCGGCGATGGCCCCGGCAACATCCTCTTCCGTATCCCCGACATAAACCGCTTCATCCTGTGAAAGCCCGGTCTGCTCAAGCGCAAAAGAAAAAATGGCGGGATCGGGCTTTTTAACCCCCACTTCACTGGATATGATAATGGTATCAAAAAAGTTTTCCAATCCATAATTGGATAAGATACGCCGAACATGCGGGGGATGATCAAAATTGCTTACCAGCCCAATCATTTTATTTTGCTTTAAAGTAGTAAGAACCGGGATCGCTTCAGGATCGATAAAAATATGAGTTTGCCAGGTTTCCGCAATCGTATCCGCGATATGACGGAGTTCTGCTTTACCCAATTCATGGTTAAGCCGCACGCATAAGGAATCAATCCGGCGTTCTAAAGCGGTTAAATTATCTTCATTGTCGGTGGGTTCAGCGGTGCTGAAAAACCCATCGCATTCTTGTGAAAAGATATCCTTTGGCATATTCAGCCCCTGCTTGTTTAGCAAATCATAAAACGTCGACAGCCAGTCAGACCAGGCCTGCTTCATATTGCCGTAAACCAGTAAGGTTCCGTATAAATCAAAAAAAATTCCCTGTATGCTCATTCCGATTTCCGAACCAGGTGGACATTTTCTAAATTGACCAAAAATGTAATTCCGTCAGTTTGAAGTTCAGATTCTTTAAAATGGAAGCGCTAGCAACTTAAATTAATTTACCGCGCATAACGCCAGGCATAAGTGGCAGGCGGATGGAACCCGGTCAGTGTGCAAAGCGCCTTGGCAGAGGGCAACCGCCTTATTTCGAGACCGCAGGATATAGCCCGCCCATCTTCATGGCATTGTTATGGATTTGTTATGGCTGGTGAGCGGTATATTCGTCCAGGAGTCTTCTGATCATTTTCTGATACTGGGTATTATACTTTTTCGCTTCATTTTTAAAAAAATCTACACTGGCTCTGCTGAGCGAGATTGTAACTTTGACGGTTTCTTCTTTTAAAGCCAACTCCTTCGGAGATGGCAGAAAATCTTTTATAACCTTTACTTTTCCCATTGGCTCATCTTTGTATTTTATTTTCTCTTTCATATATTCGTTTTCCTTTCCGCCAATATCCGGCGCCAAAGATCCGGATCTTGGTTTTTCGATATGTAAAGCGGACAGTCATGATTCCGCCCGCGACCTTCCCTAAACAGTAATACCGTTTTTCATCATCTCTGTGATCCAGGTCCTCTAAAATGACACGACGTTCATCTAAGAAAGCGAATTGCGCCAGGGAAAATGAAATGCCATGTTTCCTCTGGTTAGATTGGTCCTTTGCATCATCTCATTCAAAATCAGATGTTTTTGTCATCAGTACAAATTAATAAATATATGGTTTATTGTCAATATAAAAATATGGCTAAAATTATTTATTTTATTCCATAACGTGGAAGTGAACTGCGGCCCAAATGAGTGTCAAGCCAGCGCGGCCTTTCCGTAAACCCGCAAACTTCACGCCGCCGTGCTGCGGTGAAGCTTCTAAGAGCGAAGACGGGTCAGTTCCACTTAAGCTATTCATAATGTGTCCACATCCGAATAACTTTGACCACTTTTTCATCAGCTATAATTTGATATACTAAACGATGTTGTATATTTATACGACGAGAATTGGCTGCCGATAAGTCGCCTAAGAGCTTTTCAAAAGGAGGAGGTGTTTGAAAGGGATTTTCACGTAGGATATCCAGCAATTTTTCAGCTTTCGATCGCAGACCGGCAGCAGATAATTTTTTGGCGTCTTTTTGAGCCTGTTTTGAAAAAACGACTCGCCACATTACCAGTCGATTTCCTCAGAGCATTCCTCGATTGGAGTGGCTAATCCTTCCCGAATTGATTCGCGCATACCAGGGATATTCAGCAGATAGAGGGTTTCCTGTATGGATCGCCAATCATCCTCTGAAATAAGCACAGCACTGCCGCGCTTACCCGTTATGACAATAGGTTCATGAGAAGACGCTGCTTCATCAATGAGTCGATAAAGCTTTGATCGTGCTTCAGTTGCTGTTAAGGTGGGCATGATGGACCTCAAATATATGATAATTAATGCAATTTGATGGTACGCCATAACGTACGTATTGTCAAGTGTGAAATGAAGAGCATAACGACCAAGCTCACCTGCCGTTATGAAGCGTAGCGGAATAGCGGTCAGGTGCAGCGCATTGTTAGCGCCGGATTGTTCTGACCAATCAATGTCAGCAGTCCAACTCATATCTTTCGCAAACGCGGAATCCACATTGGCACCTCCCGCATGTACTTCTCATAATCCTCGCCAAAGTGCACAAGAAGGAGTCTTTCCTCGTATCGCGAGATGTAATGCAGGAATCCGATCGCAATAACCCACACCACTGCAG
>CBDUUO010000111.1:0-8435 GCA_965370395.1 uncultured bacterium | reverse complement strand
CCACTGGTGATTGCTACCGGAAACCCGGGAAAAATTACCGAAATTCAAGAACTGCTGACCGGCTTTCCGATTGAGATCAAAAGCCTGGCTGATTTTGGGCCGATTCCGCAAGTGGCAGAAGACGGCGAAACCTTTGACGAAAATGCCTATAAAAAAGCCAGCTTCACGGCTAAAATACTGGGCATTCCGGCACTGGCCGACGATTCAGGCCTGATGGTGGAAGCGCTGGGTGGGGCCCCCGGCGTTTTGTCAGCGCGTTATGCCGGTGAAAATGCCACCGATGCACAGCGGGTTGCCAAATTGCTCAAGGCGATGAAGGGCCAAAGCCATCGCAAAGCGGCTTTTGAATGTGTCATCTCAATTGCGGTTCCATCCGGTCCGGCGCTTACATATGAAGCGCGCTGTGAGGGCTTGATTGCCGAGCAGCCAACCGGGCAAAGCGGATTCGGGTACGATCCCCTTTTCTTTTACCCGCCGCTGAATAAAACCTTTGGACAAATGACGATAGCGGAAAAAAGCCAGGTGAGCCACCGAGGCAAGGCGTTGCAGGAACTCATACAGGAGTTTGACAAGGTGCTGATCTGGATCCAAAGGCACATGCCGACCGAGGAAAAATTTTTATACGAGCTTAAATAGGTGAGATTAATTTTTTGACCGCATCAGCTTCAAGTGATAAGCTATTATGCAAAGCATACATAGGAATCAGCGATACCACCCAAATATCTCAAAGGTTTAAATATAACAGAGAAATGATTTTTTGAGCAGAAATTGGACGAAGGGAGAAAATAGAATGGGGCCCCAAAAAAATTGCATTGATATCGTAACGGAATTAGGTGGCATAAAAGATCTTAAAGCAGCTCAACGGGTTTTTAAAGAGAAGCTGGATGCTGAAAATCTGGACAAACTCAACCGCGTGCAGAATCCGGAGGTGCTTAAGAAAATCGCCAATGCGATTGTTCTTTGTCAACCTGATTTTGTTTTTATCGATACGGGATCCGAGGAAGATCGGCAATTTATCAGAGAGCTTTCTTTAAAAAAAGGTGAAGAGTCCAGTCTTCCGATGGAAGGCCATACGATTCATTTTGATTTAAAAGAAGAACAGGGCCGCATTATTGATCGGACGTTTTACATCTACAATCAAGGCGAAGAGGTCAATTCGTTAGCACTAAAAAAAGATCGGACTGTAGCCTTAGAAGATATCCGGCAGAAAATGTCCGGAATCATGAACGGCAAAACGATGATGGTCGGATTTTTCTTAAGAGGACCGGTGGGTGCACCGGCATCAAATCCGGCCCTTGAAATATCCAGCTCGACCTATGTCATGCACAGCGCCGCCATCCTCTATCGCAATGTATATGCCGCCTTTGATCAGCAAGTCGAAAAACTCGGACATTTCTACGCCAACATCCACAGCGAAGGGTTGAACCGGCCCGAAGACCTGCCCAATGCCCGGGTTTATATGGACCGCAGCCACTTGACAACCTATAGTTTCAACTGCACCTATGCCGGCAACACCTTGTTGATGAAAAAGGGCAACCATCGCTTTTCGGTGGATCGATCCGTCTATGAAAAAAAGGGCGAGCAAATTGCCGAGCACATGTTTGTCACCGGCATCGAGGGGCCCGGCGGGCGCATCACCTGGATGGTCGGTGCGGCACCCAGCGGCTGCGGCAAAACCACCTCCGCGATGGCCGGTGATCATTTTGTGGGCGATGATCTGGCGCAGCTGTGGATTGCAGACGATGGCACCGTGCGTTCAATCAATCCGGAATGCGGGATTTTTGGTATCGTGGAAGATGTTAACTGGGAGGGGGATCCGTATTTGATGAAATTATTGCGTAATCCGGGCACCGAGGTCATCTGGTCCAATGTTCTTATTGATGAAAACGAGGTTCCCCAGTGGACCGGCAACGGGGAAGAGCCGCCGGCGGTAAACGGCACCAATTTCCAGGGTCCCTGGGAAAAGGGCATGCTTGACGAAAACGGCAAGGAAATCCTCATGTCTCACCCCAACTCGCGCTGCACCCTGTCCAACCGTGCCCTGGAAAACTATTCGGATAGAAATGAGGATGCCCAGGGTGTTGAGACCCGTATCATTACTTACAGCGGCCGTGACAGCGACACCATGCCCCCGGTCTGGGTGTCAAAGAATTCCGATGAGGGTGTTGTCATCGGCGCCTGCATCGTGTCCGCTGCCACCGCCACCGAAGTCGGGGCCACCGGCGTTCGACGACAGCCGTGGGCCAATGCGCCGTTTACACCCGGATCATTGGGTGATTACATGGATGCGCAGTTTGTTTTCTTCAACAGTGATAAGATTTCTGACGATAAACGACCGATTCTGGCGGGACTCAATTACTTTTTGACGGATGAGGCCAGAGGGGGCAGTTCCAAAAAATTATTGGGAGAGAAAAAAGATGTCAAGGTCTGGATGGCATGGCTGGAACGGCGCGCCCATCAGGAAGTGGAAGCCATTGAAACGCCGATCGGATACATACCCCGGTATCAAGATCTCAAGAAGCTCTTTAAAGAACGCATCGACAAAGAATATTCAGAAGACCTGTATACCAAACAGTTTTCTTTATACATTGATAATATCCTTGCGCGGATTGATTTACAGGTAGAGGCTTACGGCAAAGAACAAAATATTCCCGCGCAGTTATTTGATATCCTCAAGAAGCAACGCGCGGAACTCATGGCGCTCAAAGAAAAATACGGGCCGATTGTGACATCCGCACAGCTGCAAGAAAATTAACACCTGAGCGATGAAGCATCTGATTAGTTGAGGGGTCGCGGAGTTTTTTCATTCCAAGCTTGTCATTCCCGCGAAGCAGACTGTGTCAAAATTCAAAAATGCGTTTAATTTGTGCCTGTCATGTCGGACTTGATCCGGCATCCAGTCGCGTAGAACTTTGAAAAAACAATGGATTCCGGGTCAAGCCCGGAATGACAAAAACACCAATATGCGTAGTTTTGCCAATTGCGACACAGTCTGGAAGGCGGGAATCCAGAAATTTTTTGCTGAAAAAGCTGGATGCCCGCCTGGCGCGGGCATGACGGTAAAACTCCCCGACCCTTGGATTATTTAAGATTACGCAGTTTATCTTTGTCCAGGGAAGGCTCCGATCTTAACGGGCTCAATCCGCCTGCGGCGGATCACCTTAAAATCGTGATGACCTATTTTTGAGATAGTGTCTAAAATCAGCTTTCGTTCCATCCGAAGAGGCGCATTTGAACCTGCCGATCGAACAATCCACCCTTAACGTCATTTTTAGCCGTCGCATGCTGGTGGCCTTTTTAATGGGCTTCTCCGGCGGGCTGCCGCTTTTGCTTACCTGGGGTGTATTGCAAGCTTGGATGACAGAAAAAGGCGTTGACTTGACCTGGATCGGAATGATCTCCCTGGTTCAGATTCCTTATACCTGGAAATTTTTGTGGGCACCGTTTTTAGACCGGTTTGTTCCACCGTTTCTGGGACGCCGCCGGGGATGGCTTTTAATTGCCCAAATTGCTTTGATGGTCGCAATCGTGGGATTGGGTTATTCGGATCCGGTCAAAAACACCGGGCTGATGATTGTCGCCGCGCTTCTGGTGGCCTTTTTCAGTGCCACCCAGGATATCGTCATCGATGCCTATCGGCGTGAAGATCTGCCGGATGAAGAGCTGGGCTTGGGTTCCTCGATGTACGTTTATGGATACCGGCTGGGCATGCTGCTGGCCTCCGGCGGTGGATTGATCCTGGCGGATCACCTGTCCTTTCCAAAAGTTTATTTTCTGATGTCGCTGTGCCTGCTGCCCGGTATTTTAACAACGCTACGGACTCCTGAGCCGGAGGTCGTCGTCGGCACACCCCAGACAATGAAGGAAGCGGTGGTTGAGCCGTTTGTTGATTATTTCAGCCGCAATGGCGCCATCTGGATTTTGGTATTTATTCTGCTGTATAAAATCGGCGACACCATGGCCAGCGGGATCACAATGCCGTTTTACCTGGAAACTGGATTTTCCAAGACAGAGATCGGCACGGTTGTGAAATTTTTCGGCACTGCCGCCACCATGATCGGTGCATTTTTGGGCGGACTAACCTTGCTTAAACTGGGAATCAACCGCGGGCTATGGATCTTCGGGATCCTGCAGGCATTATCAACAGCCGGTTTTGCCATTTTGGCCCGGATCGGTTATAACATTGCCATGCTGTCGGGTGTGATTGCTTTTGAGAACCTGAGCAGCGGAATGGGCACCGCGGCCTTTGTGGCCTTTATGGCCAGCCTTACCAATAAAAAGTTTACCGCAACCCAATATGCCCTGCTGACCGGTATCATGGCCCTCTCCAGACAACTGGCATCCTCGGCGACCGGCTTTATGGCCAAAAATATGGGCTGGCAAAGTTTTTTTATTTTTTGCACCCTGATTGCGATTCCCGGTATGTTGATGCTTTTGAAAATTGCGCCCTGGAATTCCCGGGCGGCAGGTGAGCCCGAAGTAATCTAAAATCCAAAATTTTTTTTAAAAAGACCCATGGCTAAGAAACCGAAAAACTCCAAAATCCTACAGCGGGTGCTGCAGCTTCAGGAAAAAAGAAGAAAAATCCTGGAACTGCCCCCCGAAAAGGCCCTTGATCGAATTCTGGATGATCCCCAGCCGGCGGCGCTGGTGCATTCATTTCCGGAACAGGATTTTTATCTGCTGGTCAATGAAATCGGGCCGGAAGATTGCGGGCCGTTGCTTGCTTTGGCGACCAACAAACAGTGGCAGCATGTTGTCGATTTAGAAACTTGGCAAAAGGATCGCCTTGATCTGAAAATGGTCACGCGCTGGCTCAGTCTGCTGCTGGAAGCCGATCCCAGGCGCTTTATCGGGTGGTTTCTGGAAGAACAACTCGAATTTGTCGAGCTGTATTTGTTTCGAAACCTTGAGGTCAGAATACGGGAACATGATCAGGACCCATCTGATTTTGGCGATGAATTCCTTACCCTGGACGACACCTACTATTTCAAATTTATCGATCTTCCGGCTGAAACCGAATCCGAAAAATTAGACGATGCCCAACGGCGGGCCTTGCTGGAGCGGCTCACTCAAGGCCTGGCCGCCCACGATCATCATGCATTTCAAAGTGTCTTGCTGGAGGCGGCTCACATCATTCCGGCTGAAACCGAAGAGGACTGTTATCACTGGCGGTCCGTGCGGCTGGCGGAAAAAGGCTTTTTGCCTTTTGATGAGGCCGTCGGCATCTATCAGCCCATGAAACCCGGGGAACTTGAAAAGAAAGGCAAAAAATTCATCCCCGGCGCACTGGATCAGATTTCAACGCTGCCGGTACCCATTGCCCCTTTGCGGGAATTGAAGCAAGACAATCACTTCACCCGCGCTTTGCAGAAAATTGAAGCGCCGAATGTATTGCAGCTGGTTCAGACCGAGTTCGCCAATCTGTGCAACCAGATCGTCGTTGCCGATCACAGGACCGTTGGCGAACGCGAAGGACTCCAAGAGATTGTCAAAAAGGCCAGCGGGTATGTCAGCATCGGCCTGGAGCGAATGCTAAAGGATAAAAAAGTGGATCCTGCCCGGGCGGCGGCATTGATTACCCGCTATGCGCTGCAGGATATATTCAGAGCCGGATTCGGTGCGGCGCTGGAACTGAAATGGCGGGCGGAAAAATGGCTTTCGAAATGCTGGTTTGCCCGGGCCGATCTGAAGCTGACTTTTTGGGGGGAACAATGGATGGGCATCGTTGGCGGGCTTTTGGTTAAAAAGCCGCTGTTTTATGATAATTATAAAACCGGCGTTTTATACCGGGAGTTTGCTTCCCTTGCGGATATCCGTGAAACTGAAGCGATTTTTGATCAGGTCGTTGCTATAGATGATTTACTTTCATTGATGAATATCAAGCTGGCTTCTCCCTCCCATTACGGCTTTCTGACATTTAAAAATCTTCTGCTGACACTGTGGGCCCGTCATTATCGCAGATTGAAGGGTGAAAAACTAAAAGCATTGACGGTTAAGCAGTTTCTGCCCTTCTTTGAAAAACTGCTGCCGGGCCGGATTGATCCCGATTCCCAACCGGCCAGAAAAATTCCTGTGGAAATGAAAACCTCGTTTTTAAACTGGCTGGCGGCAGAAACCGGTTTGAAAGATTATGGAATTTCCGAACGCCTGGGCCAGACCTTTGAGGATCTTTTCAACGAACTCGAGAGCGAATACGGTCAGGTGGCAGCAGAAGAAATTGATCCCCGGTTTGTGCATCTTTTCCTTTTGTCCCCAAAGAAAAAGTAGAACCTATCTCAAAAATGCGTCTAACGCCCAATGGCTGCGTTGCAATTCAGTTTAAAATGCTCGAATATCGCGGCAAGATGCCTCTCCCACATGCTTTAGCCACTAGAACATAAAGCACAATATGATGTATGAAAATAGTGGGAGTGGCTTCCAGCCACGAATGATTTGCTCCGCTTTTAAACCGAATCGACGCCTTGATGCATACATTAATTTTTTAAGATTAGATATGTAATCCCGCTTCAGCGGGGTCCTTGAACGTTAGCTACTATTTTTGAGATAGCTTCTAGTCTACATACCTTCTTAAATCTTTCTTTTTTTATCTTTGAGCTGCCCACTCAGTCCTCAGCCCTTAACTTTTTAAGTTTGTTACGGCTGCACAGATAACCTGCACTGCTTTATCGATATCCACTTCAGTGGTCATCCGGCCGGTGGTTAATCTTAAGGTGCCTTTGGCCCACTCCAGGGGAACGTTCATGGCTTGGAGCACGTCGGAAATTTGCACCGTGTCAGAATGACAGGCAGCGCCGGCGGAAGCGGCCACCTCGGTTCCAATTGCATCCAGAATGCGATTGGCCTCCAAACCCAAAAATGAAATGCTCAGCGTGTTGGGCAGTCTTTTCTGCGGATGCCCGTTGAGTTTCACCTGACCACATCTTTTTTTTATCCCTTCATACAGCCGGTCGCGCATGGATTGCAGATGTGTCATATTTTTATTCAGGTCGCGTGCGGCAATTTCACAGGCCATTCCCAGGCCGACAATTTCGAGCACATTTTCGGTACCGGCCCGCACGGCCATTTCCTGCTCGGCGCCGTGCATCAATTTTGTCGGTGCCAGTCCCGGCCGGATGTAAAGGGCGCCGACACCCTTGGGGGCGTACACTTTGTGTCCGGCGATGGACAGCAGGTCGACCCCCAGGCGGTTGACATCCACCGGTATCTTGCCCACGGACTGGGCCGCATCCGTATGGAAAGCAATGTCATACTTTTTGGCCAGCTTTGCGATTTCGGCAATGGGCTCAACCGTACCGACCTCGTTGTTGGCGTGCATGATGGAAATCAAAATGGTTTCTTTTTTTATGGCCGCCGCCACGTCCGCCACATCTACCAGGCCGAATTCGTCCACCGCTAAAATGGTGATTTCATATCCGATGGTTTCCAAAAAACGACAGACCTCCAGTACGGCCGGATGTTCAATCCGGGAGGTGATGATGTGATTGCCTTTATGGCAGAAGGTCCCGGCACAGCCCTTAAGGGCAAAATTATTGGATTCGGTTCCCCCGCTGGTAAATATGATTTCGTCGGGCCGGCAGTTTAACAGCAATGCAATCTGTTCGCGAGCTCTGTTAACAGCCTGCTTGGGTCTAGTGCCGTAATAATGGGAACTCGAGGGATTGCCGAATTCTTCCTCGAAGAAAGGCCGCATGGCCGCAATGACTTCCGGGTCATGGGGGGTGGTAGCGTTATAATCCAGATAGATGGGTTCGGGCATGATGTTTATCTCCTTTGGAGTGTTGGAGTAGTCGACTTCGCTGAAGTAGCTTCAGCTACGACGGCCAAGCTGGAGTGATGGAGTGTTGGATTTAAATATAACAAATTGGGAAATAGAATGCCAGCATGCTATCGCAAGCAGGCCGAGAAGGGATAGAACTTAGTTCGCTTCGCTCACAATTGGAATGATGGAAAGATGGAATACTGGAATATTGGGTCTGTTTTGCATCGCATTGAAAAATATCATGATTGCACTTGGTTCCTGCGGCGAATTTCATTCTTGCTATGTGAGCTACAAGTCCGCCGGAGGCGGAATCAAATTACAGCCGACGACTACGAACGATTAGATCAACAAACCTTAATCCAAACACTGAAGTTATGCGTTTTTAACCATTATTCCATGTAGGCGGCGTAAAACCAGTGTCGTTAACAGCTACATGCTTTCAATATGTTATAAAAATTCCGAGACGCCAAATTATGGGGCAGGTGCTAAATAGCAGTTCATTCTTTCTTCCTCCGGCATGACTTGCCTGTCCGGCGTAGCTTTAGCGAAGACGGGTCGTTTTCCGGCCTGAACTGCCTGCCGCGGCGTAGCTCGCCAGAGCGGAGACGGGTCGTTTTGCGGCTTAATCCGGCAATGGACTAAGCTCTTACAACGAATGTCAGGATTATTTATT
>CBDUUO010000110.1:0-8507 GCA_965370395.1 uncultured bacterium | reverse complement strand
AATCATATAGTTCCCAACGGCATTATCCTTATGCCGCTACATGGAATGATGGAATATGGAACACGAATGGTCCCAATATTCCATCATTCCATTGTTCCATTATTCCAATCGCACGACCTGGAGGCTCTCGACAGGTTGTGAGCGAAGCGAACTAAGTTTCTTCATTTAAAAAAAGGTTATCTTCATTATTTGGCCAAAAAAAGAATTGTCAAGATGAATGCATATGGTAGAATACTCGCGAGAATGGGTTTCAGCCATGACCGCTAAAATAGAAACAGGACACAGATATCTCACATGAAGAAAAAGCGCACCGAAATTGTCATCCCGAAAGACGAAGCGATCTTCTGGCTCGGTAAAAACGGGCGCTGGCACAACGCTCATGGGGAATTTCAGCACAAAAAAATCATCGACTATTTCCATTCTTCAATTAAAAAAGACGATAACGGTTATTTCCTTTTCCAGGAAAGGGAAAATCTGCGGGAAAAGGTCTATTTTCATTATGAAGACACCGCATTGTTTGCTGTGGATTTAATTAAAGACAAGGATATTACACTGATACTGAACACCAAAAAGCAGATAAAGCTGAAGCCCAAAAACCTTTTTACACGAAATGACAATCTGTACATGCGGATGGGGCAAGAAACCATCAAGTTTGCCGAGCGGGGATTGATGAAAATCTCAGATCTGCTGGAGTTTACAGATGAACAGTATTTTATAAAAGTAAAAAATAGAAGATACCGGATTGTTCAAAAATAATGTTCATGGCGCTTTAAGGAATGAATGCGCGAATCGCTCATATGCCGCAGGCCGGCATTAAACTGTGCGAGATTCTTCGGGGCAGCATTCTTCGATTTCTTTCTCCAATTTCTGTGAGTAGTCCTCAAGTTTGGCTTTGGCCGCTTCAAGTTCCTCGATAATCTGCGCCCGTTCAAATTCCCTGGCTTCAACTTTGACCAGCATCATGCCAAACGATTCAGCCAATTCGGCCAGGATGCTCGGATATCTGCCTTTCTTGGACAGTTCGAATAAGCGCTCCGAATCTGATTTGTCATATTTGCCGGACGCGATTTTTTTACAGCAGGCATTCAGCATGTCAAATAAATCCAGGTAATAACGCTCAAAATCCATTTTTGTTTTCCTTTCATATTAGGTAAAAGGCTGTCCGCTGAATTTGCGTTATTCATGTGCCAGTTCTTATAACGTGTTTTTTAGCGCGGCGCAATAATGAACACCATAAGATCGAACCTCAACCGATTTTAATTTCTGTCAAGAAGCACAAGACTCAGATCCGGCCAATAGGTAATGCACAGCACCGCCGCCAGCAATACGATCATAAACGGAATCGTGGCTCTGTATATTTCGGTCACCGGCTTTTCAAAGCGATAGCTCGCAATGAAGAGATTCATGCCCACCGGCGGCGTAAAGTAACCAATTTGCATATTGGCTAAAAAAATGATGCCCAGATGAATCGGGCTGATACCATAGCTCAATGCGACCGGCACGATCAGCGGCACCATGATTACCAGCGCGGAAAAAATATCCAAAATAGCGCCAAGCAGCAAGAGCAATCCATTGAGCAAAATCAAAAATACGATTTTATTTCCGATATGCGTTTGAATCAGGTCAAACAGCATCATGGGGATTTCGGCATCGATTAAAAAATTGGTAAAAGCCAGGGACACGGCTAAAATCAGCAGAATCCCGCCCACCATGACCATCGAATCCCGCATAAAGTCCAGCAGCTGCGCAATTTTGATTTCTTTGTAAACAAACACCTCAACCACCAGGACATACATTGCGGTCACCGCCGCTGCCTCCGATATGGCCAGGAAACCGCCGTAAATCCCGCCAATTAAAAACAGGGGCAGCGGGATTTCCCAGGCCGCCTCCCACAGGGCCTTCAACGCTTCTTTGGACGAAAATCGTGTAGTCGGCATCGCGTTGGTGCGATTCGACCAAAGGCTCCATCCCGACAGCAAAACAACCATCAGCAGGCCGGGCAGAAGTCCGGCTAAAAACAGATCATCGATGGAAAACTGTTGGCCGATGTTCATCTGCTGAACAATCACGCCATAGAGAATCAGGGGCAGAGAGGGCGGAAACAGCAAGCCCAGGCTGCCGGAAGTGGTGACCAGGCCCAGGCTGAATTTTTCCCGATAGCCATCCTGAATTAATGCCGGGTAGAGCAGCGCACCCAGCGCAACAATGGTGATGCCGGAGGCCCCGGTGAAGGCTGTAAACAGGGCACAGGCAACCAGCGCAACGATGGCCAGCCCGCCCGGCATCCAGCCGATAAAGACCCGCGTCAGTCTTACCAGGCGCTGGGACGTCTGGCTTTGCCCCATCAGATAACCGGCAAAAGTAAACAGAGGAAGTGCCAGCAAAAGCGGCGTGTCGGCAATCCGATAAATTTCGATGGCGATCACCGACAGATCCACGCCTGAAAAATGAAAACCGAGCATCGCCACCGCCAGAATGACCGCAAACAACGGAGCACCCAGCATGGCCAGCAGCGCCAGCAAAATTAGTAAGATATAATTAGCCACCATTCCACTCTCTGGTGCATAAGACTAATTTTAGTGTTTCCTGTTGATAAATAATTTGCACCACGAAGGGCACAAAGTTCACGAAGTTATCTAAAATATTATTCTTTGGGTTCTTCGTGATCTTCGTGGTTTTATTCCCGTTTGGTTATACCGGTTGTCATAAATATGTTCCGTTTGCCAGATTTCCTAACAACCAGGTTTGTAAAAATGAAGAAAAATTATTAGAGCGTTTGGATCAGGCCATATTGGACGTTATCGACAACCCGGAGAAGACACAACAAACTACCGCTATCGGAACGTTATTTTGACAAACGCTCTATTCGCCGGTGTTCGGCGTGAAAACCGCCTTGAATCTCTTCAGAGACATCATTAAATAGCGCAGGGCCATAACCGCAAATGCCAGCGGCATGATCGCCTCGCATACCCAGACCGGCACCTGCCCGAATGCCCGGCCGCCGTCATAATATTCTGCGTGTACGAAAACAAAACTGTAAAATGCCGCCAGCGCACAAACCCCGGCAGCAAATAACTGCACAACGGCTTTTACCGGCAGGTCAAACCGTTTGGGCAGGTAACGCGCCACCAGATCAATGCTGATGTGTTTATTTTGCCGGGTGGCGATCATTGCACCGGTAAGGCCGATCCACAGCACCAGAATACGAACCAGCACATCACCCCAGATAATCCCAGCCCCAAAGAAATTCCGCAGCAAAATCTGAACGACAGCCACCGCAATCATCAGTGTCAAAAGCGCCGCCAGAATACCATCTTCAATCCGGTAAACGACGGTCAATATCCGGTCAAGGTATGGGGTGTTGCCATATTTAGTCTGATTTTTGTTCATTGTTTTTCAGACCTCCGGGAGCGATAGGCTTTAAGATTGCTGTCCAGGATATTGACTATTTTTTTTGACACAACCCCTGAATCAACCAGCCGCTGGGTGACCCCGGCGGCCACAGCAAACCAATCATTTTCATCATCGGCAGCCGGTTTGACAAATTCGATCCCCATTTTGTTCAAGACTTTTAGTGCTTCAATATTATCGGTGCGATTCTGTTGATTGATTTCCTGCCAGGTGCGCCCCATGATCTGGCGAACAATTTTCTGATCTTCGGGAGAAATCTTTGCAAAAGCCTTCCGGTCCACAGCCAGGATGCCAAAAACATATACCAGCGGCATCTCGGTTATGTATTTTACCTGGGTATGCCATTGCAAAATGATGGCGCCGATGGGCGAAACCGTCACCGTATCGATCAGCCCGGTCTGCAGACTGACCCGCACATCGACGATGGGCAGCGGGATGGGCTTGATACCAAAGGTATTCATGGCTTCAGAGATGGTCAAATCGTAGTCGGGTATCCATACTTTCTGATTACGCAATTCATCGATGCGACGAACGGGTGTCTTGGACATCACATAGGCAAAACCGCCTTCAGCCAGACCGAAAGTGACAAAACCGCCCTTTTCATACCCGTCTAGCAGCATCTGATCCATCCGTTTGCGCACATAATCGATCTCCGCAAGCGAACGGAATTTCAACGGCAGGGAATAGACCTGGGAATCACTGAAGACTTTGGATAAGCTGCCGCCGGTAAGCGCCCCGCCGTGCAACTGGCCAATTCGTATTTTACGTAAGACGGCCCTGTCATTGCCCATGATGCCGCCCGGGTAAAATTTAAAGCGCACCCGATTGGCGGTTTTTACAGCGATCGTTTCGGCGCCCTGCCGCATCTTTTGCATCCACGGGGACCCTTCCGGAGACAGGGTGGCAATTTTGAGTTCAATGGAAACAGCCGGACCGGCGATTACCATCAGAGAAATAATAAAACATACTAACAGGATGATTCGCTTCAATTTATATTCAAGCATCAGTCCTCCTTTCCGAATGGAGCCAAGAGACGGTAATTTGTTCAATTAAATTAAGCACTGTTCAGCAGACATCCAAATTTTGTCGTTTCAACAGTTAATTCCTTGCAGAAAAATGAAGCAAACAGAGTCTGTTGTATTGACTAATGGTCTCAAAGGCGATATTTTTAGTAGTTACTGGCAGATCCATTTGCCCAACATTTTTGAGGTTATACCGATGCGCAAGCCAATTTATCTGATTTTTCTCTTGGCCGTCTTGTTGATGAGCACCGGCAATCTGTCTGCCGCTGATCTGAAAGATGGTTTTTTTGATATCCAATGGAAAACCAACCTGTCCCAGATGGTGGGCTTTAAAAAAGTCGGGGAAAATTTAAATGTCAGTTATTTTACCAAACCCAAGCGCGTTTACACCATTAATGACATTAGAATCACGGATGTGGTTTACGGCTCCTATGCGGATCAATTTTTCTCCGTCTACATCAATATCGAAACCATCGAAGTCTTCACCCAACTCAGAAGACATATGAACCGCAATTACGGTCTGCCCAGAATTGCAAAGAAAATGCCGGCAGAACAGACCACATATCAATGGAAACACAAGAAAACCAAAATCAAGCTAAAGATCTATGAAAACAGAAACAATATGAAATTGGCATTTTACTATACACCGCTTTCCAGACAGGTAAATGAAAGCCAGCAGGAAGCCTTTCACGAAAACTTCAGAAGCCCGATGTTTCCCCTGGATAACAGCCGAATGCAGAATGCAATTGACCTGATGGAATTGCAGGGCCTGGGACCTCCCTGAACCGATTTTTCCTGAAACATTAGGGCCCGTTTCCTTCCTGGGATGCCAGTTGAATCCTTTCCGCAATTTCATTTAAAATCAACTCGATTCTCGCCTGCCGAATTTCCAGAAATTCTTCCGGAAGCCATTCGTCACTTTGAGACCGCATATATTTTTCCCGCAATGGCAAAATGTCATCTTGCCCGCGTTTCCACCGCCGGGTCTGAGTTGACACACCCGCCCCATTTTCATATGGTTAATACAAGCACCCAAGCGTGCAGCCGTGCAATCCTATCGGCATGAGAGATGGCGATTCAATGGAAAAACACAGCGATATTTTGGTGATCGGCGGCGGTATTATCGGGTTGGCCAGTGCCTACTACCTGGCAAAGGCCGGTAAAAACGTTCGCCTCCTTGACCGGGATACAATCGGTGCCGGCGCCTCTTACGGCAACTGCGGCCTTATTTTTACCAGCCACCTGGTTCCCCTGTGCGCCCCGGGCACCATCCAGCACGAATTGAAGCGAATGTTTAGGCGCCGTTCGCCCCTTTATATTAAGCCGACGCTGAATATTGGACGGCTTATGTGGTTTTTGAACTTCACCGGAAAGCTGGTGACTGAAATTATCACCGGGCGCAGGCCCCATATTGACCCGGCTGCGTTTGGTATCCATCGATTTCACTAATTTTTACATCAAATAACCGAAAAAAAGAAAAACGACGACATGCAATACGGAGCAATGAACTTTCCGATCAAACCGGTTGCCGACGAGCTGGCAGATATCGCCGCTCTGGGATTTGATTATCTGGAATTGACCATGGATCCACCCCAGGCGCATTATACAATCATCCGGCAGCAGATGAATTCAATTTTAAGCACCCTGGCTTCGCAATCCATGAACATTATCTGCCATCTTCCAACCTTTGTTTCCACCGCCGACCTGACCGACAGCATTCGCGAAGCATCGCTGCAGGAAATGTTTAATTCGCTGGAAGTTGCAGTTGAGCTCGGGTCCCAAAAAGTCGTTTTACACCCCGGTCACATCGGCGGACTAGGGGTCTATGTAAAGGAAACCGCCCTGGCCCATGCAAACCAAAGCCTGGCGTCTATCATCGGCCGGGCGCAAGCCTTGGGGCTTTGCGTCTGCCTTGAAAACATGTTCCCCAAGTGCCGGGCATTTTTTGAGCCGCCTGATTTTGTTGAAATCCTGCAGCGATTTCCGGATCTCAAGCTGACACTGGACACCGGCCATGCCAACATCGGCACCCGGGGCGGCCGGCGCATTCTGGAATTTATCGAAAAATTCGGTCACCGCATCGGCCATCTGCACGTCAGTGATAATCTTGGCGAACGCGACGATCATATACCGGTGGGCACCGGTACAATCGATTTTATCAAAATTGTTCAGGCCCTTAAACAATACGGATACGACGATACCGCCACGCTGGAAATATTTTCAGAAGACCGCCGGGAGTTGAAAAAGAGCAGGGATCGGTTTGATAATATTCTAAAAAACAGCTAATTGGAATGGTAACACATAGCAGAGATGAGGTTTCAGGTGTCAGGTGTCGGGTGTCAGATTACAGCGGTCAGATGACAGAAGTCAGATGTGACCGGATGAAGTTAGATGATTATTGATGTCAGTTGTTTTCTGTTCTCTGTCTTCTGAATTCTGTCTTCTGTGAAAAGGTAAAGGATAACCGAACTTGGCATTTTTAATCATCGCACCGGACATCAAAGTGACTTCCTGGGTGAAACATCTCAGCATGCTGGACCCGGGCATCGATATTCGCATCTGGCCCGAAGCCGGCAATGCGGATGATATAGAGTTTGCGCTTACCTGGCATCACCCGCCCGGCGAGTTTAGAAAATATAAGAATTTAAAATGTATCGCTTCCCTGGGCGCCGGAGTCGATCACATCCTGCGTGATCCCGATCTGCCCGACGGCATACCCGTCACCCGGGTGGTGGAACATTCCATGGCACAGTCAATGAGTGAATATGTGGTGTTAGGTGTCCTGAACTACTGTCGCCAGTTTGATGATTACAGAGCCGATCAGGCGCAAAAGCAATGGCATCCCCGCAAACCCCGGCTGGCGGAAAGTACGCGTATCGGCATCCTGGGTTTCGGTCAGCTCGGCGCCAATGCGGCAAAAAAACTAAGCGACCTGGGTTTTAGGGTGGCCGGCTGGAGTCGGCGGCCGAAAGACATCGCCGGGGTGCAATGTTTTGCCGGAGAGGAAGCCCTGGCGAATTTTTTATCCCGGACTCACATCTTAATCTGCCTGCTGCCGCTGACGCCGGCTACAATAGGCATTTTAAACCGCAAAACGTTTGAAAAGCTGCCGGTCGGAGCCTACGTGATCAACGTGGCCCGGGGACAGCACCTGGTCGAAAGCGATTTGATTGACGCGCTGGATTCGGGCCAGCTGGCCGGTGCCTGTCTGGATGTATTTGACGTTGAACCCCTGCCGCCGGACCACCCGTTCTGGACTCACCCCAAAATTAAGATTACGCCCCACATATCCAGCATTACTTTGCCCAAGGCCGTGGCGCCGCAAATTGTTAAAAATTATCAGCAGATGAAAACCGGTAAACCCCTGTTGAATGTCGTTGACGTAGAGCGCGGTTATTAAAGCCGGTATCGATCGACCGCTACAAGCGTTTATTTTAGAGTCTTAGTTGTGAATTCTTTGCATTTTGTGCAAAAACAGTTTTGCTTTGTGTCTTTGTGCCTTGGTGGCCATTTTTCCGGTTTATCCGGGTTAGGTATCGATGATCTCAAGTCGCGTCATCAGCTGTTCAAAATCAGCTTGCGGAATCTGCTCCCAGGGTGCGGCCGGCCGAAAATGAATTGTTGATTTCGCATCCGGTGCAAAGAACTTTCCGGATCGCAATTCTGGTTTTACGAGCCGGTATTTAAACTCATCTCCCAGATCCAAAATAAGGTCCAAATCGTCGTGGTCTTCAAGCAGTTCCACCATCAGTATGTTGCGAACCCGGCCGCTGCCTTTCAGATGTCGCTGGCCTTGGGGCGCTGCATAGATTTCAATAACCGCATCTTCAACCGCAACCGCACGCTCGTCCGCAGCAATGATAAACGCCTGTTCCACTGCATATTCGCCTTCGACAAACGGGATCCAATTGGCCATATCCATTTTCTCTCCTATATATGACGATATAAATACTTGCGCATGTTTGAAATTATACCACGAAGATCACGAAGGATACGAAGCAGTGAATTAAGAAAAAATTACCTGCTTATCTGGAAAGTCATAGTTACCATTAGATAAACTCTCTGTGGGAGCGG
>CBDUUO010000109.1:0-8561 GCA_965370395.1 uncultured bacterium | reverse complement strand
TGGATGTTGAAATCTGCACTTAATTGGAGGATTCGAAATTTCATAATTATAGCCGATATCCACAATCTAATAGATGTGCACATTTCGTTATGCAATCTAAAATGATAACGGTATATCTCCACCTTTCATCTAACTAAAATCTGTACTGCAAATTCGCCGCGATGATAAACATCCAATTGGTATCAAATTCGCCTTTAAAACGCGCGCCCTGGGCGGTCTGATCGACTTCTCCATCACCGAGCCACAGCGCGCTGGCCGATATGGCGTGGCCCCATTTGCTTTCGCCCCTTTTAGCGTAACCAAGGGAAAACTTGAGCTGTTCATCCAGCGGCAGATCGATCGTACGGTCCTTGTCGTCAACCGGGGAGGTATCGTAAGCCACACCCGCACTGAGATGATGATTTTCACCCAGATCATAGAACATGCCCAGACCCACATGATAGGTATCTTTCCAGTTGCGTTCTATGGTTTCGACAATGGTTATTGGGCCGGTCCCATCTACGCTCAACGTGTTTTCGCTGAACTGGGACCAGTCCTCCCAATCAAAATCTGCAAAAAGCGTCAAATTGTCGGTGGCATCATACTTGAGCCCCAGCCTGAGGACCTGCGGATAGTCGAAGCTGATTTTCGCGTTGTTCAGGTTGGATGTGATCCGGTTTTCGATGGGATTGGCGATATTTTTAAATGTGATATCACCTTCCACATCAACATCAGATTTGGTGCGATAGAGACCGCCGAGCATGAGTTTGTCTGTTATCTGGAAGGTCAGACCAAAAAAGCCCTGTGCGCTCCAGTCATCCAAGTCTTCTAATTTTACTTTCCCATCGGCAGCAGGTGCCTGGTTAACAGCGATTTCCTCGTTAAATATGGTATATAAGGCAGAAACACCGGCACCGACCGACAGTTTATTGCTGATGCGATAGGCCAGAGAAGGGGAAAAAGCAATGCCATTGATAGATGATTGATAGGCCTGGTAGCGTCCCACGAAATTATCCCGAAAATCGAATCCGCCGCCAATCGGACCGGATACGGAGAACCCGGCTCTAAATTGATCGCCCAGCGTCTTGACGGCATAAAAACCGGGAACCACGGCGAGCACCCCGGCATTGCCGCCGTCATCGCCCCCGGCCTCAGCTACGGACGAGTCAAATTTGTTATACGGAATCAGCACCTGGTTTCCGACTAAAACTTGATCCCTTTTCAGACCGGTCATGCCCGCCGGGTTGGTCAGGGCCGAATCAGTACCGAAGTTGTTGACCACATTTGCCACGCCGGCGGTTCCCACACTTCCCGGTGAGCCGACTTCGGGAAGATAGAACCCCCCGGCAAAACTGCGCTGACTGAACAGTCCTAAGATGACGATTAGAAAAACACCGAGGGGCCATTTAAAGCGTATTTTGTCCACTTTGGTTTCTCCTTTTTGATTAATGCTCAACGAGATTACTTCACCGCACCCGCCGGAATCCATCCCTGCTGGACAAAGAATTGTCCCAGCCGCTTGGCAATTTCTTCGGCTGTGCGTTTGGCATCGGCCTCAACGTTGGCCGAAAATTTTTCGCTGGCTGCGGACACCCCGCCACTGACAACGGTTGAAACGGCCGCATGACCCATCAAAGCTCCGGCCCCCACAAACACGGCCATCCCCGGCTTGCGCCCGCTTTTGGCATCGGTCGTAAATTTTTCCACGGCCCGCCGACCCTTGGCGGCGGTATCGTAAACCTGAACATTGGTTTTTACGTCGGTGCGACCCATACCGAAGCCGATAATGACCCGCTCGGTCTGATTGCCTTCGTCAATGGATAGAAACTGGCCTTCGATTTCAAGGATCTTTCCCGTGGCAGGGGGTTTGCCGGCAGCACGCTCTGCGGGCAGGCCGAAATTTTGAATCTCTTTGACAAGCTCCTTTGACAATGCATTGGCCACGTGTCGTCCCACCGTTTTTTCTTCTTTGGTTCGGGGTGTTTTCTTGACCAGGTGCTCAAGGTCAGAGATGATCCCTTTGCTGGTATCAACATCATCCGGCGATGTGGCAAAATCATAGACGAGAATGCGATCCGGGCGGGGTAGCTTACCGCCATACTCACTGACTGTCTTTACCTGAGTCTGGCCACATCCGCTGACGACCAGGACAGCCATCAATCCGACAATCAAAACGCTGTAACGGTAACGATTTTGGGTTTTCATAATTAAGCCCTCCTTTTTTATTTTGTGTCTTCATTATTTTTTTGCATCCCTCTGAGGACGCCTGATATCTTCTTTCCTATCTTCTGTTGGCAGTCCTTTGAATTCTGTCATTTCATCATAAACTATCCAAAATGGCTTTCTTCTTGGCCTTGTATTCTTCGGGTGTAATGCAACCACCTGCGGCCATTTGCTTTAGTCTCCCACTTGAATTCGCTCGACTTTGCCGTTTACGATGCTCACATAATAGGTAAATTGCGTGCCTCCAAAATCATAAACCCACTTGACGGGTTCCTGTGGGTCGGGCGTTAACACTTGCTGGGGTTCCCCACATTTTTCTCTGACGCTGTCTGCCGAATCGCCCGGAGCCACAATGCCGCCATCACACTGCAGCGATGACGTATCGTCCAGGGCCATCACATTCGGCTGAATAACGAATATAAAAATAAAAGCATTTATGAATAGCGTTAAAATCATTTTTCGACTCATGTCAGCCTCCTTTGTTGTTATTAGCTCCCCTCATCCTCCAGGATACGCTCGACTTTACCGTCTTTAAATATCACTTTATAAACGGGTTGCGACGGCCCAAAATCATAGACCCACTCGCTCACCGACTGGCTATTGGGTTCACCACATTTATCCTGGACATCAACATCTGCATCCCCGATATTCACGACGCCCCCGTCGCACATCATCGTGGAGGTTTCTTCGGCTGCAAAAAGGGGAATGCTGCAACCCAACACCATCATCAGAAATACCAAACCGATAAAATAAATATTTCTTTTTTTCATATTGACCTCCATAATCACAAGTTAGGGGCTTCGCCCCAATTGGAATGTTGGAATGCTGGAATATTGGAAAAATGGGTTTTGACCTCCGGCCCGTAGAGCCGACGGCTCAGAGAGGATACTGGACTGTTGGGTTAATGGCAATAATCGTCTTGCCGATAAAATTAAAAATGGATAATATCCTTTAAAAAACCATTATTCCATCATTCCACTATTCCATTATTCCATGATTGAGGCAAAAACTCAGGCCTCAAAAAATCTCTTATATCTTCATTAAGTTATAGAAATTCCGAGACGTCTAATTACTGAAAAGCCAACTTCAGATTTTCAACATTTTGCCGCATAACACTCAAAAAATCTCCTTGATCCGGTGTGTTGCCGCAGGGGTCAAAAACCAGGCTGTCAACGCCGATTGATTTTAATCGTTCAACCGATTCCTTCATCGGTTTTCCCTCCCAGATCATCCATTTTGCCGGGTGCTCTTTCAGAATGCTATTAAGCTCCATCATCTGTTCATTCGTGGGTGTTTCATCGGGTTCCCAGTGTACGCTTTTGATATTAAGTGCATAGCGGCGAACAAAATAGTCGTAGACAGGATGAGATACCACAAGCGGTTGTACGCGATCTTTTGACACAACCTGTTCGATGGTTCTATCAAGCGCCTTAAGATCCTGTTCAAGTGCCGCGTAATTTTTTTGAAAAACATCGCGCAAATCAGGCCTTTTGCGACTCAATGCCTCCGCAATGGCCTTAGCCTGCCTGGCAGCAAGGATGAAGTCGATCCATGTCGTGAAAGCAAGGGATTCATGTGCATGCTCGCCTTCTGACCCATGGGAGTGGGTAAGAATCTCGGCGGCTTCTATGTACTGGTCTTTAAATCCGGCAGACGTATTGACCATCCTGGACCGCGGCAACGTTGCTTTGTTTAACCACCTGGCATAGTTTGCCCCGTTGAGCAGAATCAGGTCGGCTTGCTGGTAAGCGGCAATCGTTTGCGTATCCGGCATCCAGTAGGCCGGATCCACATCCGCCGGAGCCGGAAATACGACATTGACATGCTCTACACCAATACGTTCGGCGAAGTATTGCAACGGATAGTTCACCACGTAAACGGTGAGCTTACCGGTAGAATTGCTGCCCGCCCAAGAAGCAGGGGCCATATGTGCTACGGTAACAACGACACAGAGAATATAGAAAAAGACCCGGTTGTTATCACGCAAGGAAAACCTTTTTAGCTGCATTTTTTTGCTTCCTTAATTTACGAAATCTAAATTCTAAAATCCGAAATCCAAAATTGAAATGCTCCAATCCTCCAAGAGATCATCTTATAAACAGCATTCGCACAAGATCATTTGAGAGCTGATTGACCAGGAATATCAAAGCGCCGCAAAATACCCCGCTCATGATGACAATGATGAAAATCTCCGCAGTCAGAAATCGGGCGATGGTCGCCCGTCGGCAGCCCAGCCTGAAAATCGTTTGTATTTCCCGCTGTCGCAATCTCAGAGATAGGGCAAACACCAGAATAATTGCCAGGATCGTTGCGAGAGCAACCACTGAAATGACCGCATCCAACACATTCTTGATCCGAAAAATGTTTTGCAGCAGGCCGTCGATGACATCCGCCGGTCTGACGATTTGCCGGGTTTCCTCTCGCGTAAGATAGCGACCCCGCAGAATCGTTGCGGACTTGTCGTCCCGTGGTACTGCAAGCACCGCCGTTATGGGGTATTGCGCGAGGTCGCCGTGAAAGTGAAAAATGTCGATATTCTTTTCCGTGATTTCAGTGTGGTGGTAGAGCTTGGCAGTGGCTGCCACGTTCTTTGCGGTCCTTTTGAGAACAAGCGTGGGATCTTGCAGTTTGGTCACGTCCTCGTGCCCGTGCCCCAGCCCCTGAATCACCCAGGCGGTTTTTAAATCCACAAAAACAGCCAGGTCATCGGAAGTGTGCGACTTTTCGAGCACTCCCGCCACCTTCATCTTCAGGGGATAAACGCCGGCCAGGTCGAAAAGCGTCTCAGGCGATGACACGAGACTATCTCCCGGTTTAAGACCGAGGCTTTCAGCCACCCTTGCTCCGAGCACACAATCTCCCAGTACGGCGAGTTGCCTGCCTTTGTCGATTCTCAAGCCACGGAAGTCAAAGTAATCCAGGGTTGTCCCCACGATGGCGTTTCCCCTGGCTTGAAATCGGACGTATAGGGGAACTGGCAGGGCAAGGTCGGTGTCCATCACCCGATTCGAGGCTTCCAGGGTAATGAGCTCGGGCACTTCGTCGTCGAAGTAGAGGGTGTTCATCACCAGATCCAGGGCGCTGCCCTTGGCGCCTATAACCAGAGGTGTTGAGACCGCCCGCGACATGAGTTGCTTCTCGCTCTCATTCAAGAGGAGCTCCAGTGCCACCGGAAGAAAGGATATCAGCGTGATGCAGGCCACCAGCGTAGCTGTTTTAACCTTGTTAAAGGCAATGTATTTCCAGGCAATATAGAGACTGTCTATCATGGTATATGATTTAACCACTCGCTTCGCTTGAGGCACAGAGATCGCAGAGCATTTTCACTTTTTGCCCGATCGGGAGACGACGATCGGGCAAACACAATCTGCCAATTGGTTTCGATATCTATTGTCAGCCTGCCGCAGGCATAGATGTTTTCATTTGCCGGAGGCCGACAATTAATTTATAGGATCAGATCAGTTATCCCACTGATAGCGGGGCGTCTCCCGGCAAATGAAAAAATTATTTTCTCTGTGTTCTCTGTGTCTCTGTGGTTGAAAATATCAATTCCGAAAATTCTTAAAATCGACAATTCTATCAAACCGTTTCAGCAGTTCATGGTCATGTGTCACCGCAAGCAATGTGGCATCATGGTCGCTTACGGCACTGAATAGCAGATCCAGGATAAGGGTTTTGTTATCCGGATCAAGATTGCCGGTAGCTTCGTCGGCTAAAATAAGCCTGGGTTGCGGTAAAAGCGCCCGGCAGATGGCGACGCGTTGTTTTTCACCGTGAGAGAGGTCATTGGGATTCCGTTTTAACTTGTCGCCGATGCCCATATCCTGGGTGAGAGCCTCAGCGCGGGCACGCACCTCTTTATCCAGCTTGAGGGCGCCGGTGATTCGATAGGGATGTAAAACGTTGTCAAAGACGTTGAGATAATCAAGAAGTTCAAAGTCCTGAAACACAAATCCGATGTTGCTGACACGGAAATCACGTCTCTCTCGATCGCCAAGTGCGCTTACGTGTGTGTCGTCCACTCCGACGGTGCCGTGTAGCGGGGTCATGATGCCGGCAATCAAATTCAGAAGTGTGGTTTTGCCGGAACCGCTGGGCCCGATAACAGCAACTTTCTCTCCTTCAGAGACGTCGAACTCCGGTATGTGGAGACAAAATTCTCCGGTACGGTAATAAAATTCTAAATTTTGTATGCTAATCATCGTTGTCGGATCCGGGTTCAGGTGTCAGCTCTTCCAATTCTGACACCCGAAACCTGACACCTGAAACCTAAAGGTTTGTATTGAATGATTACATTATTTCTTTTTTTGTGCGTAGGAATCGATGCGTTTTTCCTCCAGCAGTTCCAGGCCGGTGATCTTCCAGGCCCCAGCGACCGGCTGCACGGAGATATTGGCCTCGTACTGGTTTTTGCGCATGTGAATGTGGCCCCAGTGGCCGACCGTACCCGTGGCGGTCCACCTGGCGTGGAATAACCGGCCCAGGGGATGTTCAGCGAGTGATTTCACATCGACCTCCAGAATCTCCACCGCTTTCACCCGGGCCCGTGCACCACCGGCCTGGGTCACTACCAGAGATTTGCGGTTCTGCAGGTAGATTTCCGAAAGCAAATCCCCGCTGACGCTGGTGGCCAGCCGGTCGTAAACGTCTTCTTCTTCCCGGAAATCAAAGGAACGGTAAATATTTTTCAAAAGGCTGTTCAAAACGGCGACCGCATCCTTTTCGGTCATCTGTGGTGCCAGGGCAGCCGGTTTGGCGACAGCCACCTTTAAAAAAGGATAAAGCGCCACACTTGCGGCAATCAACACCACCGCCAATCCAATATGAAGGCCAATCGATCCGGCCTTTTTTCTGCGTTTTGCGATCTGCCATCCAAGTGGCACAACCGCCAGCAGGCATAGAACACTGGCAAGCGGTATTTTCATTTTTGTCAGAGACTCGTCCACTTCTATTCTGGCAACGGTCGGCATCTGATATTTTTTCAGAAAATTGGTCCAGCTGAGCATGTTGTCGGCGGGCGTCACATAAGAAGGAAATGGCCCGGCCGGATCGATGGCATCGGCCGGAATTTTTTGGATGCGGTCTGACCACAGGTCCCATTGGTTTGTGACCTTCTGGGGTATCCCCCTGGTCAGGTAGGTAATAATCACTCCCACCATGGCGGTGTTGATCGGCAACTGCTCGGGCTGGACCAGGAAGGTGGAACCTGTCATGGAATACTTGACAAAGGCGGTGCGGTCAAGGATCGGCCGCAACTGCTTCCCATCGATCAGGGTTTTGTCTCGTTTTAGAAAAAACTCGCCCACCCGCTTTTTTAATGGCTCATTTTCATCGGCTTCGATAAATTCATCGCCCCGCAGGCCAAGGTCAATCCAGGCTGCAAGATCCTTTACCCGCGCTAAAATCTCATGTCGCACCTCATAGGGTTCAATGTAGAGAAAGGACATGACGCTGCCGCGCTGCCACCGTTTCAGAGCCTTTTTGTCAAACTCCGAATACCATGGATCCGTCCAATCCAGCGTCAGCGTCGATTGTTCGGACAAATATCTGAAATCATTGATCAGCACGCCCTTGTGATAGGTAATGAAACCGATGGGCACCTTGCTTATTTTCGCTTCTGTATCCAGCGGGGGAATGATGGTCAATGACGAAGGCTTCTTATTGAAAGGGTAGACAAGCTCGGCATAGAGCACCCGCTTGTCCTGCGGCGGTCCCGGGATGGGTTGGCCCGTGTATGGATTGATCTTCCAGGGAATCGACGAGAGCCGTTCCTTGCGCATTCGCGGTTCGACGAGTTTGAGCCTTGCCTGCAGTTTTTCGTCTTTATCGGCCATAATCTGCAGGTCTTCTTTGGAAAACTGTCGCATACGATCGGCAAGGGGAGGCCTCTTTATGTCGGTACTTTCAAAGAACTTGTCAGGAATAAGGCGGTCAAAGGTGACCATATCATTTACGAAGATCTCGAGCTCGATCCTGACGTGATCGTCATTGATATGGATCTCGGCAATATTGGGCGCATTCTGCGCACCGGATAGATTGATCCAGTCTGCCTCGGCAGAAGACGTTGTCATCAGAATGAAAGTGATCAGCAATAGTGGAATTTTCTTGAGATAATACATCGGTCTGGTTTGGTCCTTATCGTCCTCTTGGTCCTTCGTCTTCGTTCTCGTCCTCGTTCTCGAGGCCATATGGAGCAAGGCTCCGCGAGGTTTTTATTTATCGATTGCGAGCACGATGAGTAAGCTAAGGCGGTGACCGGTAAATATTACTAAATTACTTCATATTGTACTTCTCCTTGAACTCTTTGACCATCTTTGCCGAAACGTCACTGATATCCCAGTTGCCGGCAAGCATCTCTT
>CBDUUO010000108.1:0-8707 GCA_965370395.1 uncultured bacterium | reverse complement strand
TTGGCATTCTGTTCCACCAAAAGAATTGAGATCTTCTCTTCGCGGTTGAGCCGGGTAATAATGTTGAAGATCTCATGGATCAGCAACGGGGCCAGTCCCATGGATGGCTCATCTAAAAGGATCAACTTGGGACTGGTCATCAGGGCGCGTCCAACCACGGTCATTTGCTGCTCACCGCCACTGATAAAGCCGGCGGTTTCATTGCGTTTTTCCTTCAGGCGTGGGAAATAATGGTAGACCATCTCCAGGCCGTCCTTGATGGATCGACCGTGTTTCTTCATATGAGCACCCACTTTCAGGTTCTGCTCGACAGTAAGATGCTCAAATACACGACGGCCTTCAATTACCTGGACGATACCCATTTTGGCAATTTTTTCCGGGCCCACCCTGTCAATGCGGTTACCCATGAACTCAATCGACCCGTCGGTAACCTCGCCATCTTCGTGCTTTAAAAGACCCGAGATCGCCTTCAAGATCGTGCTTTTCCCGGCTCCATTAGCCCCCAGAAGTGCGATAATTCCACCTTCCGGGACCTCAATAGAGACGCCTTTGATCACCAGAATGACCTCGTGGTACTTAACCTCAATGTTGTTGATCTTTAAGACCATATTATCGTCAGACAACGTAATTGACCTCCTTTGAGAGATATTCAATTGACGATTTGATTTTGAATATAAGAATTCCCTATCCTTCAATCGTCAATCTTCAATAGTCAATCCAAGGTTACCATCCAAGCCACTCCTTGGCCCATTTATCCGGCCAGCGGCTTTTCAAATCAACTTTCTCAACGATTTGAAATTTTCCGTTCTTAACCTCATAAATCGGTAACCCTGTAGCAGCACGGTGATCCGTTGAAGTGTAAGTAACCGGCGGTGCCCCCAGGCCAATATCGAAGTTTCTCATGGTTTCAAACCCGTTTTTCAGGATGCTCGGACCGCTCAAATCTCCGGCCTTGTCCGCCCGCTTTAAGGCTTCCCAGAGAACAAGCACGTCACCCCAGGCCTGCACTGTACGGATGAGACGTTTTTCCCGTGGAATGCCGGGATTGTATTTTTTAGCGTACTCTACCACTTTGTCCATCATGGGGACGTCTTCACCAAAAAAGGCACAGACCGCACCTCCCATAACGCCCTCAGCGGCCTTACCCCCAAGTTTCGGCAGATTCTCATCAAACCCCCAGTTGTTGACAATATGATCGGCGCCCAGACCGAGGGCAAATCCATCTCGAATGGTGGCAGCCGTAGACATGGTGGTGTTTCCGTGCCAGACAAGATCAGGTTTAAAATTCTTCAAACCCAGGATCTGGCTCTTGGTGTCGATAGCCCACAGTGCAACATCCTGATCCGGACCGATGTCGAAACCCAAAAGCGTGGCCTGATCTTTGATGGCCTTGATGGGAGCACTCGCGTAAGCAGAAGCGAACATGTAAGAACAGGCAAAGCGCGGTTTGCGTTTGCCAAAATCCTTGTGTTTCGGCCACTTCTTATCAAACCAGGCCGTGATTGCCGCCCGCGCATTGGTTGAATAGTCCGTTGCAAAGAAAAGATTGTAAGGTGTCTTTTTGGGATCCGTCAGATGCGCCGAGTAAGAGGCGGATACATACGGCATCTTATCCTTCGTAATGGTAGGAGAAAGTGCCTCTGTGTCGCCAGTCCCCCAACCGAGAACCGCCACAACCTTAAGCCTTTTAAACAGCTTGTACTTGGTAAGGGCTTCGGGTATGCGGTATCCATAGTCAAATTGATACAGTTTGATCTTTTTGCCGTTAACACCGCCGGCATCATTCACATAATGAATGGCTTCGGCAATACCCAGGGCATAATCCTTGCCGACATCAGAAGTCGCCCCCGTAGTATCATTGAGGGCCCCGATTTTAATGGTCGCTGCACTCGCTACAGAAGAAAACCCAGCGAGTAAAAACAACGTAATAAACACTACTAAAAATTTTGACTTCATAATTTCCTCCCTTTCCAAAAAGTCAGATTTATTCAAGTCTAGCCATAACTGTTAAATTATCACCTCCTTTTTTTTAAAATTCAGTCAACTCATTAAGTAACACAGGCGTTAGTCATAAAGATGTTTAAAGCTGACAAGGTCAATCCACTTTAATAGGCTGGATAAGCCAGCTAGTACGAAAAAGGCCAAAGGTTAAAATAGTTTTTAATTTGCCACCAGCGATAGGCCAGACCATAGGGCTCAAATATCATAAAGGCACAGATGGCAAGTCCAAAAGCAGCCTCTTTTATAAACAAAAAATCCATCATAAATTTTTCACCAATTGATGTATCCGCAAATTGCATGATAATCAATTGCAAAATTTCCATGACCACAACCATAAATATGGAGCCGAAGATGGCTCCGTGGATGGATCCCACACCGCCGATGAGGATCACGCCGACCAGCCACAAGGATACAAACCAGGGGAAATGTTCGGGGCTGATGGCGGCCAGGTTGCTGATCCAGAATGCGCCGGCAATGCCGCCTATAAATCCGGCCACAAAAAAGGCCAGCAGTTTGTATTTAAAGACGTTTATACCCATGACTTCGGCTGAAATATCGTTGTCCCGTATGGCCACCCAGGCCCTGCCGGCTCTTGACCGCAAAAGATTGGCCAGGCCAATAACACAGATGATCACCAGCACAATCATCATGTAATACACCTTTAAATCCGTATCGATGATCCAGGGGCCGACCTTGATGGTCCCCGGCGGTAGAGAAAAAGCCATTCCGCGACCGCCGATCTGGGCGACATACTGGGTGATAATAAAGTCTACAGTAATGAACTGCGCGGCCATAGTGGTTAAGATGAGGTAAAATCCCTTTACTCGGGCGGAAGGAAGACCAAAAAGGACACTCCAGATGCCGGCTACAATGGCAGCGATGATGATACTGAAGGGATATGCCAATCCCCAATCAATTAAAAGCTTAGGCCACGGAAACTCAAGGACAAACAGGGTGCTAGTGTAGGCTCCCACCGCAAGAAAGGCGGCATGACCCAGTGTGATCTGGCCGCAAAAGCCGATTAAAAGTTGTACCCCTAAAGCGCCTAAAATCGTATAACCAACAGTGTTGTAAACGCTAAGCCAATATTCATCGGCAAACAGCGGGATGAAAACGAACAGCAACAAAGTCAGCAGAATCATTTTGCCCTTGATAAACTTGGTTTGAAACCAGGCATGATCCTGTACATAGTTTTGATGATAATCACCGCATGGTAGCCAGGTCGTTGACATAAAAAAACTCCGTTAAATTAGTTATATTAGTTGAATTAGTTGGATTGGTTGGATTGGTTAAATGATTTACGACAAATGAGACCAATTGAACAAATAAAACCAATGAAACCAATCAAACTCTTTCGATTCTCTCCCACCCCCACAAACCATATGGCTTAAAGAACAGAAAGACCGCCATAAAAACAAAAGGTGCAATCTCTTTAACACCGCCTGGAAAATACCGGTCCAGATAGGCCCCGCTAAAGTTCTGCAATATTCCAATAATGATGCCGCCGACAATAGCACCAGGTATGGAATTTAACCCACCCAGAACAACAGCCGGCAACACCAGCAGTGAAAGGAACCCAACCGAAATGTTGAGCCCATTGATATTTCCCAAAAGCGTCCCGCCAACCCCCGCGGCCATAAACGCAATGGCCCAGGCAGCGGCATACACAAAGCGGGCACTGACACCCAGGGAAAGGGCGGCCATCTCGTCATCAGCGGTGGCCTGCATGGCAAGTCCCCAGCGAGTGTACTTAAAAAAACACACAAATATGATCAAAAGAATAATAGCCGCCACAAAACTGAATAGATACACCTGTCCAATAACCAGGGGCCCCAGACGAATCGGATCAATTGAGAATACAGGCGGCGTGAATACACGGGTATCGGTTCCCCAGATTAATTCAACGCAGCCTTTAAAGAAAAAGGAAAGTCCAACAGTTACCATAATTACCGGTAAGACCGGCTTGCCGATAAGTTTATCCAAAAAAATTCTTTCCGTCAGGATGCCTAATATAAACCCGATGATCAGAGAAAATAGCAGCGAAAGCAGAAAAGGAACGCCCATAGAATAAAAACTCAGAGAAACATAGGCGCCGATAAGCGTCAATTCGCCCATCGCCAGATTCAATACTCCCGAACACTTGTAGATCAATACCCAACCCAGGGCGACCAAAGCGTAGATGCCGCCAACCATAATACCCGTCGTCAGGGTCATTAAAAAAAGTTCCATTCAGCCTTCTCCTCTTACAATTGAATATTGTCTATTGACTGTTGAATATTTGTTGCTCAAAGTCTATTACACAAAAATCAGATATAAGCTCTCAAGCAATCGTCAATTGTCAATCCAATGGTTAATCCTTTACCGTCCGGATTTGAAGATCGGTCTTAATATTGGCCTGACGCCCATCTTCATATTTGATGGTCGTATCGATATTGACGGCATCATTGTCCGAATAAAGGGCCCTCACGATATCCTCATAACGTTTTTCGACAAAAGCACGTCGCAGTTTCCGCGTCCGGGTGAGTTCATCATCATCCGCATCCAGTTCCTTGTAAAGATTGGTAAATTTCACCACTTTGGCCACATCCGGCAGGTCTTTGTTGGCCTGAAGGATTTGTTTTTCCACCAGGTCATAAACCTCGGGCATCTGCGAAAGCTCCGGGTAACTCGTATAATTCAGCTTATTTTCATCCGCCCACTTTCCGACCACCGCATAGTCGATGCACAATACGGCGCTGATGTAATCTTTCTTATCGCCGATCACCCATGAATCTCTTATATAAGGGCTAAACTTCAGACGGGTCTCCAGATACTGGGGTGCAAAGGGTTTGCCGTCTTTTAAAGTGAAGACATCCTTGGTACGGTCGAAAACCACCAGGTGACCGTCATCATCGATGAATCCCCTGTCGCCCGAATACAGCCAGCCATCTATCAACGTCTTTTCAGTGGCTTCGGGGTTTTTATAATATCCTAGAAAAACAGAAGAACTGCGGGTGAGGATCTCGCCGTCCTCGGCGATTTTCACCTCCGTACCGGGAATGGGATGTCCGACGGTATCAAATTTGATGTCGCCGCTGCGATGCACCACCGATATTCCGGCGACTTCCGTCTGGCCGTAAATTTGTTTAAGGTTTACTCCCAGGGCATGAAAAAATCGGAAATGATCCGGACCCATGGCAGCGCCGCCGGTATAGGCATTGCGCACCCGGGACAACCCCAGGTGGTCTTTAAGTTTTTTCTGGACGGTGACGGAGGCGATCCACTCAAGGGCCTTCCAGTAAAAGGGCACCGTTTTTTTATCGAATTTCAGATTGGCAACTTTATAGCCGACATAGGTTGAAAACTCATACAGCTTGCGTTTTATCCAGGATGCGTCCAGATACTTGACCTGCACCGTGCGCGTCATCTGCTCGTACATCCGTGGCGGGGCGAACATAACGTGCGGGCCGATTTCGCGGATATTTTCCTGGGCCGTCTCCGGTTCTTCAGGAAAATTGAGGGTGTAGCCGATCTGCAAACCACAGGAAATCGACATCATTTGCTCACCAATCCAGGCAAACGGCAGATAGGATACATAATCATCGGAGTCCATGCAGGGGTCGACATCCATCAGATGCTTTCCCATGGTCAGCATGTTGTGCTGGGACAAAAGCGCCCCCTTGGGCAGCGCGGTTGTTCCTGAGGTATAAAAGAGCAGCGCGACTTCTTCCCCGCTACCCTTATTGACCAGTTCTTCGAATAGTTCAGGCTTTTCTTTTTCCAGCTCCCGGCCCAGCTGCTGCACCTCTTTCAGGCTGATTAAATAATCTTCATCATAATTGCGCATTCCTTTGGGATCATCCCAGATGATCTTTTCCAGTTTGGGGCATTCATTAAAGATCGAAATCGCCTTGTCAACTTCCTCCTGACCTTCGCCGAATAAAAAGCGGGTATCCGAATGGTCGATGATGTACTTGACCTCATCAATGAGGCAGTCTTGAAACAGCCACACCCCGATGCCCCGGGCGCACAGGGTGGCCATCTCCGCCCACAGCCCTTCGGGACGGTTGTCACCGATCATGGAGACCTTATCGCCTTCTTCCAGGCCCAAACTGATAAGTCCCAGGGTGATATATTTCACATTTTCCAGATAATCCTGCCAGGTGATCGGACGCCAGATACCGAATTCCTTTTCCCGCATGGCCACTCGATCTTTACCGTATTTACCGGCCTGCCGATAAAACAGCTTGGGTATCGTCAGCTCCGGTGTAATCTCGATTTTGTTGGATTCGGGTTTATTTTCGTGTTGCATATAAATCCTCTTCTCCCAGATAGGCTTTAATCACCTCGGGATTATTCTGAACTTCCTCAGGTGTGCCATCCATAATCATGTAACCGAAATTGAGCACAAAAACCCGATGAGAAATATCCATGACGACGCCCATGTCATGCTCCACCAGAACGCAAGTGACCTTCCAGCGCTTTTCCTCGTTGACATCCAGAATGAAGCGTGCCATGTCCTCGACTTCTTCCAGGTTAAGACCGGCCAGAGGTTCATCAAGAATCATCAGTTCCGGTTCCAGAGCAAGCGCCCGGCCCAACTCGACTCTTTTCTGAAGGCCGTAAGGAAGCATACCGACGGGCTTGTGGCGAATGTATTCAATTTCCAGCAGATCAATAATTTCTTCTTCGATAAAGGCGCGGTGTTCAATTTCTTCTTTAGAGGTTTTACCCGCCCACAGCGATCCGCTGGCAATTCCGGACTTAAAATGAATATGCCGGCCGAGTCGAATGTTATCCAAAACCGTCATGCCACCGAAGACTTCGACCTTTTGAAAGGTCCGGGACATACCCAATTTGGCCCGTTCGTAAGGTTTCAGATCGTTAATCGTTTGGCCTTTATAGGAGATCGTTCCTTTCTGCGGATGGTAAAGACCGTTGGCACAATTCATCATTACGGTTTTACCGGCCCCGTTGGGTCCGATGATTGAATGGATCTCGCCCTTACGGACTTTCAGGCTGATACCCGCCAGAGCCGCGACTTTGCCGAAAGACATGTGAATATCCTCAAGTTCAAGAAGAACATCACCTTCGTTTATCTCATTTGCTGCGACCAAACTTTAGGTCCCCTTTCGTCTGAAAAATAATTTAGGTAGGTAAACAGCTAAAATTAGAGCTTGCTCGAATCTTCAAGCCGGCTGTTTAAACCGACGCGTCGGCATCAATTTTGATGGTTTCGTAAAAAGTCCTATCGCCGGTCATTGCGAGGAACGAAGTGACGAAGCAATCCCATGATTTCAGAGACCTATATTGGTAGAGATTGCTTCGCTACGCTCGCAAAGACAGTTTGGCAGACTTTTTACGAGTAAATCAATTTTGGCAAAATCAAAACCGAATTGCAAAATAACATTAAGTACTTGAATTCAATTCAGTCGCTTGAAAGCATTCTATTTAAAGTGAAATAGCTATAATTTAATCGCACTTTAGTCAAGAAAATAATAAGGATATCAACAATCTTTTGAGGTTATGGATTAAAACGGCTGGTACGATTATGATGATGCAATGCAATCCCAATGACACCAAACATACCGAATAGTTACATAATGTCAAGTTGATAAAATAGCTGGAAAATAGTGGGTTATAACCACTATTTATCGTAAGATAAAAGATGGGACCGCAGATTGATTTTTTTGTTTTTCAACCCGAGTTTACTGCGAATATTATACCGGTGGAATAAAATCGTGTTTTTCGATAGGCAGAGGAGCTCGGCAATCTCCTTGTTGGTCTTGCCTTCTTTGACGAGATTGGCAACCTTGATCTCCATCGGTGTAAAGTTAAAATATTTTGAGGACAATTTGCTGATAAACGGTGAAATAATGTTTTCCAGATTGGACTCCATGATATTAACCAGGGTCCGTTGATTGGTGTTTAGCCGGCTCTTATTCAATCTTTCAACATAGGGATTAATCAATTCCTTTACGTTGGACAATACGTTTTCACCGAGTTCTTTTTTGTCATCTTCCCGCTGCTTTAAAAGAACCTTTAAAGCGGTGTTGACTTCTTCAAGATGATGAGATTGGGCCTCCAGCTCCACCTCTCTTTTCCGCAAGGCATCTTCTGCTCGTTTGCGCTCCTCAATTTCCTGTTCAAGCTGTGTATTGGTTTTGGCAAGCTCAGCCGTGCGTTCCTCAACTAACTCTTCCAGGTGATCATGATATTTTTTTAATACTTTCTCGGCCTGTTTCAGGGCACTGATATCCCGCAAAATGACAATATTTCCGGCAGGCTTGCCATCCCGATTTCGGTAAAGCGTCGAACTGATTTGAACATTCAGCACCCGACCATCCTTGGTGAGGCGCTTGGTTTCAAAAAGGTGAATCTTTTTGCCCCTCAACATGTTTTCGATGGCCTTTTTGGTTTCCGGCCAGTTCTCCTCGGGCACAAAATCGATTGGCTTTCCCAACACTTCCTCACTTGAAAAACCAAATGTTTGCTCAAAAGCCGGATTCACATAAGTGGCCCTGCCTTCCATGGTATAGACCACAATCGGATCCGGAGAAGATTCTAAAAGCAGTCGATAGCGCTCCTCGCTTTCACGCAGGGTTTCTTCAGTTCGTTTGCGCTCGGCCAGTTCCCGCCGGACGTCGGCGTATAATCTGGCTTTATCAAGAGCGACCAGCGCCAGCTCGGCAAAGCGGCCCAAAATGGCAATATCTTCCTCCTGAAA
>CBDUUO010000107.1:0-8723 GCA_965370395.1 uncultured bacterium | reverse complement strand
CTGTCCAATGATAAAAAGCGGCTCATGCCCGCCATTGATATAAGAAAGCTCCCCCGTAACCGGATTGAGGACACCAAAAAAGAGGGTGGCAAACATGGTCTCATGGCCGTGTTCCAATGAGATATAATCATTGGTCAGGGGTACGGCCTGCAACATGCGGAACAAATCGCCCTCCAGGGCGCTCTTTTCCTCTTGGGCGGATTGAGCCGCTGACCACCCCCCCAGGCTGATCTGTCCGGAAAAAACCCGCATCAGGCTGCGAAACAGCGCCATGTAAAGGGCTGACCCCACGCCTTTATCGCATACGTCCGCGATTACCAGTCCGATGTAATTACCCGGCAGCATGAACGCATCATAAAAATCTCCGGAAACCTGACGCGCCGGATGAAAACAGGTCTCGATCTCCCATCCCGGAACCTGGGGTATTTCATTCGGTAAAAAATCCCTTTGGATTTTTTTGCCCTTTTCAAGTTCGGCATTAAGTGCTTGCGAGTAGTTTTCAACTTCTGCTTTCGCCCGCTCGAGGGAATGATACGATTTTTCGAGTTTGGCATAAAGGCGTGCATTTTCCAAAGCAATCGCAATTTGCCCGGCGATCATTTCCATCAATTCGGCAGTTTCCTGGCTGAAATGGCCGGTGCGCGCATGCAGCAGGGTGAGCAGTCCCAGAAGCTTTTCATCCCGCAGGATCGGCACCGCCAGCGCGGAACGGACCGAATACGGCTGGTCCGGGAGGTCCAGCCAGCGATCGTCCGTTTGGGTGTCTTCAATTAAACCCACCCGGCGATGGCGTCTAACCCATCCGGCCAGACCCTTGTCTAAAACTCGGCCGATGAGCTGAGAGCGCTGCTCCGGTGTTGCATCGGCGCGGGTCAGAATACTCTCGATCACCACGCCGTTGCGATCGAGCAGGAAAAGACTTCCTTTTTCAGCTCCGGTAAATTCCACAAAAACTTCCAGGGTTTTTTGTAGAATTGCAATCAGCTTTTCCTTTTTGCCGGGAGATCGTGCCAGCGAAACAAAATTTTCAAGGAGGTTACTTTGGGCTTGAAACGCTGCTTTTTCACTTTTCAATTGAGCCAGCTCTTTTTTAAGCGTCTTGAGTTCCTGCAATTTGATCTACCTCCCATTGGACGGTTTTGATTGTAGGGAAGGACACGGCCCTTTGGAATTGCAAAAAATAGTTGACTGTCGCCAAGCCGACTGGGTAGAACTTAATGACTGAGGCCAAAGCATACCTCAGTTGAGCAAACAATACAACTTAACTTTAGAAGTTGACAAATGAAAAGGCGTTATCTGAAACGGCTATTGTGAAGTCTCCGGAGTAAAAATGCTCCGTTCAACAACAAAGGAGGTCTTCGATGTTTAACCAAATTCTTATGGCGTTAAAATTTGGTGCGGCATCTGAGTTTGCGCTGGTCAAAGGTATCGAACTGGCCCAGGTGCATGATGCCGAACTGCATATCTTTCACGCTCTGGATTTTACCTTAACCGAACTGGCAGAAGACGATCCGAAGCGGGTTAGCATAGTTGAAGATGCGCAACAGCAGTACGCTGCCAAAATAAAGCCGTTGCTGGGAGATTTTGAAAAAGTATCCTTTACCTGTTTGCCGGCTGACCCGGCCATGACAACCTGTAAAATGGCCCGGGAAATGAATGTGGACCTTATTATTTTGGGCTGTCACCAGCTTCCGGAGAAAATGAGCCTCGGCCGGGTCGACTATATCGGGATGACCATTCTCGAAAAGGCGCCATGCCCGGTTATGCTTGTTCCGCTGTGTGAATAATCATTTTACTATTTTTTTAAGGTTTTTAAGTGAGTGAAAAGTTGTATCGCGGATGCCGGGATTGGAAATATAATTTGCAAAGGGTCCCGCCGCATTGGTGCGATTGATAAACGTGATGCGGGTTCGGTCAGCAGATATCTTTTCAAGAATCCATTGATGTTCAGAATCTGTGATCCGAACATATTGCCTTCTCAACGGAACCAATGGTTCCTTTAATGCGGTGCTTTGAATAAACACTTTTCCCAAAGCATAATCGATGGTGATTTCAACCTTATATACAGCATCCCGGTCTGAAAATGGCCAAGGGGTTTCAATGGCCACGTAAAGGAAAAAATTACGTTCGGATGAATTTTCTACGGGGATTTTTTTAGATTCAATGCACTTAAAAAACCATTTGGGATAAGACGGAATGTCAGACAAAACAGATCCGACAACCTCAATGGGCCGGTCGATGATACAAACCCCTTTGTATTCCGCCTCGGAATGTCCGCTGACGTCACGGACATATAAGGTAATGCCTTCTTCATTATTTAGCAGTTCCCAATCACTTCCCGCAAATCCTATCGACGGATAGGTGATCATAATAGAAAGTATGATTAAGATCGCTGCTGGTTTCATTTATACCACTTTCCATAATAATGTTCCGATTTGCGGAATTGGGGTGTAAGCGCTTGTACGGTTGTAGAAAAAAACGTTTGAATATCGGAACGTTTTTTTGACAACCACTATATGTGAAAGAATACAACTGGGTTAAAAGGGCCAGAAGCTTTGATCATACCAGATGTCGTCAGTCAGTTCCCGGTCAATATCGGCCAGAAAATTCAGGTGCTGAGTTTCCCATTTTGCCAGCCAATTATAAAGCGCTTTTTCATTTGGATCGGTGGTGGCAGCGGCACGATCGGAATACAGTTTTATGGCGCTTTCTTCCATGGACATCGCCGCTGAAATGGCGGCCGCTTCATAGGCGGCCGCTGAAATTTCGGATTTGATTTCCTTTGAAAGGACCTGACTATCGATATCGGACACCGGATACTCGTCAAATCGGCCCGCATTGAACTCTTTATTGTCCTGATAGGCTTTAAATTGTTCGGAAAGGATTCGGATATGATTCTTTTCCTCGTCGGCCATCATTTCGAAAAAACGTTTTACAGCGTTGCCGGATGTGTGTTGGGCCACTTTTTCATAAAAGGCCTGTCCTCTTTTTTCCATCAGAATTGCACTCTTTAAAATATCAGTTGTTTTGTCGTCGCCCATAATATCCCTCCATTTTTCCGCATATTTGATCGAAAAGCGTGATGATTTCATTTTCATACCAGCTTTGCAGTTTAAATCCGGTAATGAACCCATTGTGTCCCCCATGGGGATGAATGACGAGCCGGATGTGTTTATTGAGTTTAAGATCATAAAAATCTTTTATCGGTATGATCGGATCATCTTGAGCCGTAATAATAGTTGTCGGGGTGTCAACATCCGCGATTGCCGATCCCATTACCGAATAGGCATTGAAGTAATCTTGCGCTGTTGGGAAATCGCTGTATTTTTCAAGCAACGCATCGGTTACCGTCTGAAGGGTTTTCAATCCCATCACGTCTCCAAAATCGTAGAGTTCCGGAAATAAGGTCTGTTTTTTTGTCAAAGAGCGGCGCCACTTCGCCAGGAAATATTTTCTGATGAAAGCGATCCGGTCGATCTTCGTTGTCGATTTTTGCGGATTCAACACCGGGCTGATGCTTACCGCATGGCTCAGATTTGCAATGGGAACACTGACACACTTTTTTAAAATGCGCAAAACGAAATTGGCGCCCAGTGAAAATCCAACCAGAAAGACCGGGCGGCCGCAGGAGAAACCGGCGGCCTGTGTGACCGCCTGATAAATTTCTTCGAGAAGGACGGCATAAAAAACACCTTTATTGAGATGGTGGCTGTCCCCATGGTCTCTAAAGTTCAATCTGAATATGTCATAGCCATTGGCATACAGGCTTCTGCCGCAGCGCAATAAGTAAGTTGAATCTGCACTGCCTTCCCAGCCATGCAGCAGAATTGCCAGACCTTTTGCTTGACCGTCATTTTGAATGGAATGATAACCCAGCAGTTTAACGCCCTCGGCGGTTTCGATAATTACTTCGCGCGCTACATCCCGCATGATATTGGGCCCCAAGGTACGGAGCCTGCTGCTGGCCAGGACCGTCTGTATGCGGGCATTTTTTAAAAAAAACGGCGGCTGAAAACTCTCTGAAGTCTGCATGGTCGATTCCAAGTATCATGTCCCAGAAAAATGTTACAAAAGTTGCAATGACTATGGTTTCAGGTTTCAAGGTTCAGGGGTTCTGGGTTCAGGGGCTCAGAGGTTCTGGCCTTTGGCTGCTGGTTAATGAAATTAGTCGATTCGTTAATGGGTCGAATGGTCAAATGGTTTAAAATGTTTTGCACCCCTGACTAATTGACTATTCAACTAATCAACTCATTAACTATACCCTCAGACATCTGTCTTCTTTTATCTAACCTCTGAACCTTTTAACGCTGAACCCTGGAACCAGGAGACTGACACCCGACACCTGAAACCTACTTATCCCTGTACCTCTTGATAAAATGTTAACCCCCAACTCCAGGTCTTCATGTCATCCTATTAAACTCTGTTCATCTGTTGCCAGCTGAAAAGCACGACAAAATAAGCGGCGATTGCACAACCTAAAATGGATGATATTCCAAAGATAAGAGCCATCTGGGCGGACACAACCGCAGTTAGAACCGAAGCACAGCCATTGGCCGACCAGGCGTATGCGCGCTGGGTGGCGGAAGATAGCATATCACGCATACCCAGGGTAAAGGGCAGCCCCATCAGAAACCCGATGGGCAATAATATCAACAGAGCCCCACCATATTGCCAGACTTCCCCAAATCCCAGCAGGTAACCCATAAGCGGGTCCAGTGCGAGGAAAGCCAGCATTAGGATAGCGATTAATATCGGAAGCGCTTTTTTTAAAACAGATTTATCTTTTTTTTGCGCCCAGGCGCCCCCGAAGCTCGAAAAAATGAGAATCCCGGCTACCACGACGGTGAAGCTAATCACCGGATCACCGAAAAGCAGAATATATTTTTTAATAAAAAACAGCTCGATGAACATAAATCCAGATCCGACCCCGAAAAAATAGAGCACTTGAGAAATAGATATTTTTTTTTGGCGCTGGCGGACAAAAACAAGCGGCAGAAAGAGTAAAAACCCGCTGATGAACAGTGCTTCGATGAAAATCACCAGTACCACGATTTCACCGGACATCAGCAGGGCGTACAGGCGGCTGCCCAGGGTTTGGTATAATGATTTTACTTTCGGCCATTTTAGATAACGGCCGGGAAAGGGGCGATTGTCCGACTGGGGTTTGATATCAAGCAGATAGGATTTGAAATACGCCTTTTCTTGACCTTCGCGGTAGGCGGATGCCAGGCGATTGACTTCGATAAAATGGTAGGGCGCATCAAATTTATTGAAACGGTTGGCTTGATCGGATGTGATATGTGGCAGAAATACGATGTCAAAATTAAGATTTTCAGCAAATTTTTCCAAACGCGTCGTACACTGAAGTGGTTGTTTAAATACCAGCAGGGTAAAGGTGTCCCAGTTGCGAAGAATTGCAAGATGATCAGCCGGATTGCGGGCCCCCATCAGCTTTAAACCTTCATAGGCGGATGCCCACAGGCGAAGGATGCCGGCCGGAGGCAGCAGCAGTCTGCGGGAGATGATAACCCGTCCATCCGGTGTCAGGTGCTTTAGATAATCTAAAAACGCGTCGGTGGTATACAGATGCTCCTGATCGAGAGCGGCCGAACCCGGAATCGAGGCCCCCCAGTTTTCCAGATGGATGATATCAAACTGCTTGGACGTCTGTGAAATAAAGGCTCTGGGTGGCTGGGAGACAACTTCCGCACCGTAATGTCTGCTTACAATTTCGGCCAGCGGCGGATTTTCAACCACAATCGTGACATCTTGAATCTTCGCGGATAGAACACACGGAATCGCCGTTCCACCTCCCTGTAAAACAACGAGCGCTTTTTGAGCTCCGGGGCGTATATCGTATCCGCTGTAAGAGAGGGTAAAAGCCGAAAATCGGGTGCTGTCCGGGGAATCCGACGAATACAAAACAAGCTGATGATCACCGTCTCTAAATGTTGCTTCCTGCGGCGTAATGGTTTCCATATAGCGTAGGCTCAGACCCGGCGCAAAACGGATATAGGGGCTTGTCACCCGGTCCGTCCGCCCCCTGATATTGTTAAACGTTTGTTCGATACGGGTTTCCGGAAACTGCAGAACCTGGGAAAGGGCTTTATAAGGCGAAGGCTTCACGCGGATCAGCCAATCACCATAGGGCGTTACCAGATAGATCGAACCGAAGATAATGGCCATGCTGATAAGCGCCAAAGCGAGTTGGGTTGATCTCTGGCTTACGGAGGCCGTTTGACTGGTTTGTAAATTGCCGAGACTCACCGGCATCAGGATCAGCGGAATAAAGGCGCAAAAAACAACCAGCTGACCTTCGCTGAAAAAAGGGAGCAACAGACCCGGAAGAATCGCACCGCCGGCCGAACCGCACATGGTGGCGAAATAGATCAGACCGGTCTTCTCCGGCAGGCGGGTGTAAGCCACCGCAACAATGAGGCCTGAGAAAAAGAAGGGCAGTGCTAAAAGAATGAAAGCGATGAGCAAATAAACGCCCTGGATGGGTTCAACCGGCAGCCTGAAATAATCCAGCGGAAGGTTGTTCAAAGCGATGAATGCCAGGATGGTGGTTGCCGTATACAGTACAATAAGAATGGCGGTCGTCTTGCGGATAGAGAAAGAATGAGGGCGCCGGCCCCGACGGGCATTATAGATGCTTAGAAACGTTCCGCTGGCAGCAAAGCCAAACAGGGCAATGCTGATGACCATAAAAGAAAGGTGATTCCACTGTCCGATGGAAAAGATCCTTGTCAGCAGGACCTCAAAGGCCAGGGTGGAAAAACCGATGAGGAAAACGGCACTAAAAATCATGGGCAATCACGGTGAGGGCTTTTTTAGCGCATGACCGGTCATGGGCACAAAAAGAACACCTGTAATTTGCTTTACGATCAGATCTTCACCCTGTTTTGTGACCATAACCAGATTCTGGTAACTAAACGGGTTGCCCAGCGGTAAAGCGAGTCTGCCGCCATCTTTTAACTGTTTGAGCAATGGCGACGGAATATGATCGATGGCAGCGGTGATCATAATCGCATCAAATGGCGCTTTTTCCGGCCATCCGAAATAGCCATCTGCATGTCGGGTTTCAATTGTGTTATATTCAAGTAATTTCAAAGTATTGCTGGCTCGATTATAAAGTTTTTCTTTAATCTCGATTGTGTAAACTTGTTTGGATATTTGTCCAAGAACCGCCGCCTGATAGCCGGAGCCGGTTCCAATTTCCAGGATGCGGTGATCTTTAGCAAGCTGAAGGATTTCGGTCATCAATGCAACCACATATGGCTGTGAGATGGTCTGTCCTTCTCCGATAGGCAGGGGCCGGTCTGCGTAAGCGACGGACAAAAGTTTCTGCGGCACAAAGCAATGTCGGGGGACGGCCTGCATAGCCGCTAAAACATTCGTGTCGGATATGCCCCGGTCTTTGATGGTCGCCCGGACCATGTGGTTTCTGGCTTTTTTGAAATCCGGAGAATCCGAAACGACATCCGCATAACCGGAAAAAGTGAAAAACATGACCCAAACAAAAGCGAGGATGGTTTTTTTCATAGGCCGCTCCCCCAAGAGGAATTTATCTCCTATAACATAAAAAAGCAACGTTGTCAGGAATCAACAAAACTTACGCTGTTGATTTTTTGAGTTTTGATATACAATGAAGGGTAAACTTGCACCCTGAGTTCATCAAAAATATTAACCGCAAAAAAGGAGCAACTTGATGCCATTATTCGGAAAGAAGAAAAAAGAAAACCAATCAGGGCGACGCCAGACGGCCTCATCGCAGAATGAGACTTCCTATTTTGGCAAAAATCTGATGATTAAGGGCCGAGTTTCGGGAAATGGCAATATCATTATTTTGGGCGGTCTTGATGGGGAATTTGATTTAAGAGGTCGGGTAAAGATCGCTCAGCCGGCTAAAATCAAGGGTAAAGTAAAAGCAGACGTCATTTCGGTAAACGGCAGCGTACAGGGAAGCCTGGTTGCCATGGAACGCATACACCTGGATCAAACGGCTCGAATTGAAGGGCAGATCACCACGTCCAAGTTATCCATATTGGAAGGCGCTTCTTTTGATGGTGAAATCACGATGAGCGGTCGGTCCTCAAAGCTGTCCAGACCCGATGCGGCAGATTCAGCCCCGGCCCCTCAAAATACAAGTGCACCAACTAAAAAATAAGCGGTCTGTGATATCCAGCTGCCGGAAAGACCGCCAAAAACAAATCCGACGATGAACCGTTCGAATTTAAAAAGGAGCCATATTAATGCAAAAAGATAAGACTGCCGACTCTACATCTCTATTGAGTAAAAATGTCAGAATTGAAGGTGAAATTCAGGGACCTGAAAATCTGCATGTGGAGGGTTATATCAAAGGCGCCATTGTTCTATCGGGAGATATTTTTATCGGCAACACCGGTATTGTTGAGGCCGATGTTGAAGCCAAAAACATTGTTATCCAGGGGGAGGTGACCGGTAATGTGAAGGCCCACCAGCAACTGGAGATCCACCCCACCGGTAAGCTCATTGGCGATTGCAGCGCAGCATCCATCGACATTAAAGAAGGCGCCGTATTTGAGGGACGTTCAAATATGATCAAATCCCCGGGGGCTTCCGCCGGTCGCAGCCCAGCGCAAACAAGTATCACTGCCGCACAAAATCAGAAACAACAACAGCCGAAATGAAGTTGGGGCTAATTACTCCGCCCTGAAAAATAGCCATAACAGGGTTGGGTA
>CBDUUO010000106.1:0-8762 GCA_965370395.1 uncultured bacterium | reverse complement strand
GCAGAGCAAAAATCATCTGTTCTCTGCTAAATTTTTTCATCCGTCCAACCTTGATGGTTTCGTAAAAAGTCCTATCGCCGGTCATTGCGAGGAACGAAGTGACGAAGCAATCCCATGATTTCAGAGACTTGGATTGATAGAGATTGCTTCGCTGCGCTCGCAATGACAGCTTGACAGACTTTTTACGAGGAAATCAGCCTTCAAAATTCCGCAATCCAAAATCCACAATCATTAAGATGCTTTATCAAGTTCAAAAGCAGAATGCAGTACCCGCACCGCCAGCTCGGTGTATTTTTCCTCGATGACACAGGAAATTCGAATTTCTGAAGTACTGATCATCGTGATGTTGATGTTTTCTCTGGCCAGAGCGTTAAACATTTTGGATGCCACGCCCGAGTGATCTTTCATGCCCACACCGATAACCGAAACTTTGGCAATTTTCTCGTCACCAAATACATCTTCAGCGCCGATATCTGCGGCGATCTTTTTTTCCATTTCCAACGCCTCGTTAAAACTGGCTTTCGGAACGGTGAATGTTAAATCCGTTTGTCCGCCGGCCCGGGTGTTTTGAATGATCATATCCACGACAATACCGGCATCTGCCATTTGTGTAAAAATTTTGGCGGCAATACCGGGTTTGTCCGGAACTTTTTTTAAGGTGATGCGGGCCTGATCTTTGTCATGGGTGACACCGGAAACGACCAGCCGCTCCATACCGGAATTTTCATCCACTACCATGGTTCCCTCCTCTTCACTGAATGATGATCTAACGTGTACGGGAATTTTATATTTTTTGGCAAAACCCACCGAGCGAATTTGCAGCACTTTCGCTCCCAGACTGGCCATATTCAACATCTCATCATATGAAATAGCATCAAGCTTTCGGGCCTGCGGGCAGATATTCGGATCGGCAGTATAAACACCATCCACGTCGGTGTAGATTTCGCAGACGTCAGCTTTGAGTGCCGCTGCAATTGCAACAGCGGATATATCCGATCCGCCGCGTCCCAGAGTCGTAATGTTACCGGCCGGATCACAACCCTGAAATCCGGCGACCACAACGATGTTGCGCTGCTTCAGCAGTTCTTTAATACGATCGGCGTGGACATCGAGAATGCGGGCATTGCCATGGCACTGGTCGGTGAGAACTTCAGCCTGATGACCCAGCAGCGACTGTGCGGGATAATTCATGGATTTGAGTGCCATGGCCAGCAGGGCGGAAGTGGTTTGCTCGCCGGTTGCCAGCAAAACATCCAGCTCGCGTTTGTCCGGCGATTGAGCTATTTTGCCGGCCATATGTATCAGATCGTCGGTGATACCCGCCATGGCCGAGAGAATGACGACGACCTCATTGCCCCGGTCATAGGTTTTCGCTACTCGATCGGCCACGTTTTGAATGCGCTCAAGGTTGGCCACGGATGTGCCCCCGTATTTTTGAACGATTAAAGGCATTTTCTCTTCCTCGATTGCTCCCGCTTAATTTGCTTATTCCTTTATGTTATCCTGAAGTTGGAGTTCCAGAGCTTTTAGCAAATTGCCGGCCTGATGTCCATATGCAAATATATCGATCCGACGGGTATTCTCGCCGATAATTATTAATTGGAGTTCCAGGTGGTTGGAAAGCCTATCTCCGGAGAGCTTTTCGGCCCATTCGATCGCGATGACTGCATCTTCTTGAAGAACTTCGTCCAGGCCGATTTCCTCTAATTCAGGGAGATGTTCAATCCGGTAAAGATCCACATGGAACAGGGGATGGCGCCCGGGATATTCATTGATGAGGGTGAACGTCGGGCTGGTGATATAGTACTTTTCCGAAACATCCAGACCTTTTGCCAATCCCTGAACAAAAGCGGTCTTACCGCTTCCGAGGTCACCGGTCAAAGCGATGATGATCGGTTGATGGATTCCGGCGCCCAGAGTTTGCCCCAGGTTCTGGGTTGCTGCTGCGGAATGGGTCGTTATCTGGATGTGTTTATCAACCATGGGTTGGTGAGTGGTTATTCGTTATTGGTTATTGGTTATTAGTATGAAAAGATCTGATATTGCTGACTGAACCTATTAACGAATAACTAATAACAAATAACTTCAGAGCAAAAGTATTTGAATACTATTTTAGGGTATGCTGCGGGATTTGTTTCTCCAGTATCTTTTTTATCTCACGCGGTATGCCATTCATCACTTCACCGGCCAGATAGCCGATCGGGCCAATGGTTTTTGCTAAAGTGTCGGCAGCGGCGCCGTGCAGATATACCGCTGCATGCGCCGCTTGCTCCGGGGCAAATCCCTGAGTGATAAAGCCGGCCAGGACACCGGTCAGCACATCACCCATGCCTCCGGATGCCATGCCGGGATTGCCGGTGGGATTAATATAGACACTGCCGTCGGGGTGCGCAATGACGGTTGCGGCGCCCTTTAAAACCACATGTACACCGAAATTAGTTGCAAAATCCCGGGCACACTCGAGCCGGTTCTGTTGAACCGCTGCGGGGGAGGTTTCAATCAGTCGCGCCATTTCTCCGGGGTGAGGGGTCAGAACTGCCGGGGCTTTTAGCTTCTTTAAAAGCTGAGTCTGCCCGGCGATGTTGTTGAGGCCGTCGGCATCGATGACCATGGGGGTGTCACTTTGGCTGATAATTTTTTTTACCAGGCTTCGGGTTTCCGCAGCCTGGCCGATACCGGGTCCGATAGCCAGGCACGTTTTACCGGCGGCCAACTTCTTGATATCATCAATGGCGCTGTCTGCGAGAATGCCGTATCGGCTTTCCGATAAAGGAGCGGTCATAACTTCCAGTACCTGAGTTTCGACGATCGGATTCAGGCTTTGGGCAATACCCAGCGTCACCAGGCCGGCGCCGGCTCGCATTGCCGAAACGGCCGTCATGGCGGCTGCACCGGTTTTTCCGGTTGAACCGGCGACAACCAGCAGATGTCCGCTTCGCCCCTTGTGCGTGTCGGCAGAGCGAGGCGGAAAACCGGCACAAATCCCTTCGGGAGTGAGCAAATATTGCTTCGGGCCGACCGCTTCCACGACGGCGCCCGGAATTCCAATTTCGATAATCTCCAGCTTGCCGGTATAGTCGGCCCCCGGATAGGTGTAATGACCGATTTTGGCCAGGGCAAAGGTCGCCGTTCCCTGCGCACGGATGCACGTCCCGCAGGGTTGGCCCGTATCCGAGTTCAAGCCCGATGGAATGTCCACTGCAAACACCGGAATACCGGTACGATTGAGGTCGTTGATAAAATCGATAACTGTTTTAAAAAAGCCTCTGACATCCGATGTCAGGCCGGTGCCCAGGATGGCATCCACCAGGAGGTCGAAACGGGGAAGATCAGATTTTATTTTTGAAAACGAATCTTCGTCCGGAATTTCAATAACCGGAATCTTAAGCGCTGCTAAACGTTTGAGGTTGGCGGCGGCATCGCCTTTTACTGCGGCGGCTTTCGTCAGCAGATAAACCGTCACATCAATGCGTTGGTCAGCCAGGTACCTGGCAATAACAAACCCATCGCCGCCATTGTTTCCTTTACCGCAAATAATAGCCACACCGGTTTTAATACTGCCGGCAAACTGATCCAGCAACACGCGCGTGGCACCCCGCCCGGCGTTTTCCATAAGCTCCAGGCTCGGTATGCCGTGAGTTTCGATCGCCTGACGATCCATTTCCTGCATTTCAGCGGCGGTTACAAGGAACATTTTAAGCTCCAATAAGGATTCCAAAATTTTAGCTCACTTTAGTCACTTCAAACTTTAGCACACTTATAATCTATGTTTGCAATATTTCATTCAACATCGACGTAAATTATATGATGTCGTTAAACGCCTACAATGCCCGGATCAGATCAATCATTTCTTTGACGGCCCTTTCCATTCCCGTCAATACCGCCCGCGCAACAATACTGTGGCCGATGCTGAATTCATCAATTTCATCGAGACCGCTGAAGGCTTTGATACTTTTGTAGCATAGCCTGCGCCCGGCTTTAACATTGAGTTTGAGTTTGTGTGCCAGTTTGATGGCATCCACAATCTTAAAAAATGACTGATGTCGTGTTTTGGATGTCTTGGCCTCGCAATAGGCACCGGTATGAATTTCGACAATTGCGGCATTGGTCCGGTGGGCCTGCTTGAGCTGTTCGGGATCCGGATCGATTAAAATGCCCACGGGTATGCCGCTGTTTTGCAAGGTATCAACGGTTTCCCTTATTTCGTCTTTATGGACGACGAGGTCCAGACCGCCACCGGTGCTAAATTCCTCCCGTTTTTCAGGCACCAGGGTAACATGGTCCGGCTTGATATCCAGAGCCATGCCGACCATCTCGGTGGTTGAGGCTATTTCCAGGATCAGTTTGCTCTGTATCGTCTGGCGCAGGATTCGAACATCGCGGTCACTGATATTCCGCCGGTCTTCCCGCAAATGTACGACGATACTATCGGCTCCGGCCAATTCGGCCACAACCGCGGCTGCCACCGGATCGGGAAACGGACTTTTCCCGGCTTCCCTCAAAGCGGCCACTTGATCTATCTTAACAGCTAGACCGGACATTTGTGAACCTCCCTTTTAGCTAAATTGAGCGTTTCAAAATTGATGAACTCGTAAAAAGTCGAATTCATCAAGTGTTTGGTGTTTCGTGTTTGGTGTTTGGTATGAAATAGATGATGCTATATCGGCTATTCAAGCAATTTCAACAATTCGTTGTTTTTTTCTTCCATTTTGCGGGCTTCGGCTTCGGTATTTTCATGGTCATAGCCCAGAAGGTGCAAAGTTCCGTGGATGAGAAGCTGGTCAAAGCGGTCTTGCATGCTGATACCGGCGCTTTGCGCTTCCCGGTGCGCGGTGTCTGCTGAAATCACAACATCACCCAGAAGGTTGGGAGCGATGTCTGAGAATTGGCCCTGGCGCATGGAAAATGCAATCACATTTGTCGGACCTTCGCGGTTAAGGTATTGGCGGTTGAGCTGCGCAATCTGTTGATCGTCAACAATGAGAATGGAAAGTTCTGCGTCAGGATAGTCCAAGGCGTTTAAGATGCCGCTCGCCGTTTGCCGAATCTTCTTCTTTGAGATCCTGTGATTGCCTTGTCTGTTGCCGATCTGAACTTCCATTCTTCAATTTCCCTCTTTCATTTCCGTTTCCCGTTGCCCGGCCTTCACTATATTCGATGCGGTGATGATGGATGCCGTACAAAATTTTGTTAAAACTTCTTGCAATGTTATGGAGGTCTTTTAGGGTCAGTTCACAGGAGTCCAGTTGGCCGTCTGAGAAAATCTGGTTGATCAGTTTTTGGACCAGCCCCTGAATCCTTGAAGGGGTGGGGTTGTCCAAAGTTCGTGAAGCAGCCTCAACCACATCCGCCAGCATAACGAGACCGGCCTCTTTGGTTTGAGGTTTAGGCCCCGGGTATCGGAAATCGTCGATGTTGACGGCATCCGCTCCTTTTTTTTGTTTGGCCTTTTCGTAGAAAAATTTAATGGTGCTGGTACCATGGTGTTGACGGATGGTATCGATGATCACCCGGCCCAGTTTATTTTCACTGGCGGTTTCAACGCCGTCTTTGATGTGGGCGATCAGGATCAAGCTCGACATGGAAGGGGCCAGCTTATCATGCTTATTTCGGCCCTCGGTCTGGTTTTCGATGAAGTACAGGGGTTTTCTTATTTTGCCGATATCATGATAGTACCCGCAAACTTTTGCCAGCAGCGGGTTGGCACCGATTTGCGCAGCGGCAGCTTCTACCAGAGAGCTGACAATTACCGAATGGTGATAGGTGCCGGGCGCTTCGATCATCAACCGGCGCATGATCGGCCGGTCCAGATAGGCAAGTTCAAGGAGGGTGATATCCGTTGTATAATCAAAAGCAATTTCGACCAACGGAACGATGCCGGCCGTGACGATCCCGGCCACAACACCCCCCATAAAGGCGAAAGTCCAATCCCATATGAGTTTGGAAGTTGATAATTCCCCCATATAAAAGTGGATCGCGGTGGCCAGCACAATATTTAGCAATCCAAGCTTTGCGCCTGCGATGATGAACACTTTCCTTTCACGGCAACTCCGCAGCCAGTAAGCCGCCATCGTACCGCTAATCAGAAAATAAATAAAAATTTCAAAGCTGTTTTGAAAAATGAAAGCAAAACCGATGGCCATTACCAGGGCCATGGGAACGGCTACCGCAAGCCCTAAAAACAGACAGATAATCATAGCCCCCGAAGCCAAGGGGATGCCGAAATAAATTGACGCTTCCGGTATGGCGACCGGTGAATTGTGGGTGAGCAATTCTGAAAAAGACGCGGAGACCGCTGCCAGAAAGAAAAAGGTCAGAGACAAACTGGCAATCAGAAGCAAGTTTTTATTATGATAGTTGGCCAGCGGGCCCTGAACGTTGAGATGCAAAATGTAGGTGGTGATCAGAAGGCTAATTAACAGCAGGGCAGCGCCAAGGCTGCTGAGCAATATCTGCTCCTTTTTGGTCTGGGACTGCAGCGCCTCCAATTTTACCAAATCAAGTTCGGTCACCCGCGCACCTTCTCTTAGAAGCATTTCCCCGGCCTTGATTTTATATAAAACCGGCTTGATTTCTGCCCCAATTTTGTTCTGGCGTTCCTGGGTTTCGCTGCGGTTTAAAGTGATATTGGGTTGGATAAGCTCCTGGACGAAGTCCACGACCAGATTTTTAAGCGTATAATCCAGGTCCTGCAGGTCGGGTTGGCCAATGGTACGGACCATGGCTTTGGCCTGATTCAGTCCGTAAAATTGATTTAAGTTGCCCGCGATCCTTTCTTTTTTGGTAGCGACATCCCTTAGGATGATGCCTTTGTCCAATTTCTTTAGCAGGATTTCTTTGTTGGTCACGACGCCGTTGTTTAAAATTGTGGTTAAAATCTTATTGATAAGATTGGCAATTTTAATTGAAAAGCCTTCTTTGGCAAGGGCTTGATAGGCGCCTTTGCTGACGCGAATGCCGATGGTTTCCTCAAATTGTTCCTGTTTTTCCTGGATCAGTTCCTGTATGGATGGTTTCGGATCTTGAGGCTGGATTGAGTCAGGTTCTGATTGAGTTTCCAATTCCTGGAGTCGGCTGCTTTGGTATGATTCAATCAGTGATCTTAAATCGCCAAAGGCCTGCGCCACATTTCGCTTCAGCGTATTAGCCAGATTGGCATCGAAGTCGTAAACCGTTAGCACATCTGCCATGGCTTGCTGGCGGTTTTTGTCGGTAGCCACCTGGTCTTCGATAAAGAAATCCCTGGACGCCTTGATATCGCGTTCAACCACATCTCCCAGATTATACCGGTGTTTGGTGATGACCAGACTCGGATATAAAATGATGATAAAAAGGATGGTCGACAGCACCAGAATTCCCCACCGAATTCGGGTGTTATTGTCCAAAAGCTTGTTGATCGATTCTCTGCTTTTTTCGAAATTCATAAACATCCCACAAATGTTACCGGCGAACACACTGCCGATGCACGGCTGCACTGCTTCTTGCCGCTAATTCTCCCCAGCGGCGGTATGATGTCACTGCTCCTTGCTGTCCTCAAATTCCTCATAAGCCTTGATGATGCTCTGCACGAGTTTGTGCCTGACAACATCCAGTTTTGAAAAAAAGACAAATTTGATGCCCTCAATTCCCTGAAGGATATTTTTGGCCTGAATCAAACCCGATGTCCTTTCGGCCGGAAGATCTATCTGGGTGATGTCTCCGGTGATGACCGCCTTTGAATTGAATCCGATGCGTGTCAGGAACATTTTCATTTGTTCCGGAGTCGTGTTTTGGGCCTCATCCAGGATAATAAAAGAATCATTTAAGGTGCGCCCCCGCATGAATGCGAGCGGTGCCACCTCGATGGCGCCTTTTTGCATCAGATTCGCGACTTTCTCAAAGCGCAACATATCGTGAAGGGCGTCATATAAGGGCCTCAAATACGGATCTACCTTTTCTGCCAGATCCCCGGGTAAAAAACCCAATTCTTCTCCGGCTTCTACTGCCGGACGTGTCAGGATAATGCGATCAACAAGTCCTTTTGTAAGCGCTGAAACCGCCATTGCCATGGCCAAATAGGTTTTTCCCGTGCCGGCCGGGCCGATTCCGAAAACTATATCATATTTTCGAATGGTATCAATATATTCCTTCTGAGCCGGACTTTTAGGGGCAATGGTTATTTTTTTTGAGGTAATGAAGACGGCATCTAAAAATATTTTTTTCAGATCGGCGCGGTCATTTCCGCTGAGTACCCGGACTGCATAATCAATGTCATTGGCGTGAATGGGGTATCCTTCCTTTATCAGGCCGTACAGCTGTTCGAGCACGTTTTGTGCCAGACGCGCGGCAATGCTGTCTCCTTGAATAAATACCGTACTGCCTCTTGCGTTCACGGTGATTTCTGTAGCCTCGGCGATTCGCTGCAGATTGCTGTTGTGTTCTCCAAACAACTGCCTGGCCATTTCAATATCCGAAAAATCAACCGTGATTTGTTTGTTGTCTGAAATGTCATTCATCTTGAAATATAAGTGCCCCCTTAAACCAGGAATGAAGTCCCCAAGCCTTAACCGAAACCGCTGCATGGCGTTTTAATCTCGGGGGCTTTATTTCCTATCACAACCTAAAATGATTGCAAGAGCCTTTCTATTTTAGACCGAAATCGGTTCAAAATACAAATCAGAACCCCATTTTCCCCGACAAAAATACCTTGACTCCCCAAATGTGCTCTGTTAGAGCGTTTGTCAAAATAACGTTCCGATAGCGGTAGTTTGTTGTGTCTTCTG
>CBDUUO010000105.1:0-8816 GCA_965370395.1 uncultured bacterium | reverse complement strand
GTCTTCAATCCGAATCAGGACGGTCTTTTCACTGACCACATCCAGATCGTTGATTTCCGCTAATGCTTTCTGAACGTTGGCCTCCTTCGCCAGGTGACTCACCATAACAACCGGGACGGATCCGTCGGTTTTACGGCCTTTCTGCTGCATCGACTGAATGCTGATATCGTGGCTGCCCAAAATGCCGGATATTGTCGACAGCACACCGGGCCGGTCGAGTGCCGCGAATCGAAAATAGTAATGCGTGACGATTTCATGCATCGGCATAATTTTGATATTTTGGATATGATCCCTTTGAAAAGAAAGGGCGGGGATCCTGCGCGTTGTTCCAGCCATCAGGCTGCGCGCAATGTCCACCGCATCGCTGATTACCGCACTGGCGGTCGGCATCATACCGGCACCCCGCCCATACAGCATGATATCACCAACCGCATCAGCGGAGACCGTGATGGCATTTACCGTGCCGTTGACATTGGAAAGAAGATTGCCAAATGGGAGCATGGTGGGGTGTACCCTTGTCTCTATTTTGTTGCCCTGGTTTTTGCTTATGGCCAGCAGCTTGATGCGATACCCGAAATGCTCAGCAAATTCCACATCCAGCGGTGTAATCTTTGAGATGCCTTCAATGTACACATCCGCTAAATTAATTTCCGTTCCGTAGGCCAGCGCCGTTAAAATCGCAATCTTGTGGGCGGTATCGATTCCGTCGACATCCAGGGTCGGGTCGGCTTCGGCATAGCCTTTTTCCTGTGCTTCAGATAAGGCATGGCCGAACGGTCTTCTTTCGTTGGTAATTTTCGTTAAAATATAGTTGCAGGTCCCGTTCAATATGCCGGTCATCGAGTGGATACGATTGGCGACCAGCGATTCCCGCAGGGATTTGATAATCGGCATGCACCCGCCGACTGCGGCCTCAAATGCCAGATCCACACCTTTTGCTGCAGCCGCTTTAAACAGCGCGTTGCCCTGGCTGGCCAAAAGGGCCTTGTTGGCCGTTATCACCTGCTTGCCGTTGTCAATGGCTTTTAAAATAAGTTCTTTGGCGATTCCTTCTCCACCGATCATTTCGATGATGATATCGATTTTCGGATCATTTACGAGCGCATTTGCATCGGTCGTCAGCACACCTTCATTAAACTGGATACCCCGGTCTGTTTCGATGTCAATATCAGCAACCCGTTTGAGGTTCAACGTTGCACCCAGGCGTGCGCCAATCACCTGGCTGCTGTCAATAAGCAATTTAGCTACGCCGGTACCCACCGTGCCGCAACCGAGTAAACCCACGTTGATCTGTTTCATTTACTCAAATCTCCTCTCAATCTTACCCATTTGTAAACCGCCTTCAGGATTCAAAATGGCATCAATGGAGCGAGTAATATTTTGGATTTTAGATCTCGGATTTTGGATTTAACGAGCGACTAACGGCTGAGCATCAACTTCCAGAGTCTCAATCCGAAATCCAAATTCCAAAATCAAGTTCGCTCCATTTGTACCAAATCACATGATCTTCCTTATTCCCCTGATGGCCTGATTAATCCGCATGGGATTTTCAATCAATGCGAAACGAATATATTCATCACCGTATTCTCCGAAACCCAGACCCGGTGATACGGCAACCTCGGCCTCCGCTATCAGAAATTTAGCAAATTCAACAGAGCCCATTTTTATAAATTTATCAGGAATTTTTGCCCACACAAACATGGTGCCTTTGGGGCTTTTAATATTCCAGCCGATACGGTTCAACCCTTTAACGAGCACATCTCTTCTCTCGCGGTATGTATCCCGGATCTGTTCGACGCAATCATAGGGTCCGTTTAATGCGATGATTGATGCAATCTGGATCGGCTGGAAAATTCCATAATCCAGGTAGCTTTTTATGCGGCGCAAAGCGGCAACGATCTGCGCGTTGCCTGCGCAAAACCCCACCCGCCAGCCCGGCATACTGTAGCTTTTTGACAGAGAGAAAAACTCAACACCGACATCTTTGGCTCCTTCTGCCTGTAGAAAACTCGGGGCTTTATAGTCGTCGAATACCAGGTCGGCATAGGCGAAGTCATGGATGACCATAATGCCGTGTTCTTTGGCGTAGTCGACGATTTTTTGAAAAAAAGCCAGATCGACAACCTCGGTGGTGGGGTTGTGGGGGTAGTTGATGATGAGTACCTTGGGCCGGGGCCATGTGGATTTGGTGGCGGAAAGCAGGTTTTCAAAAAAATCGGCCTCGGGCCCCAGCGGAATTCCCCTGACATCCCCGCCGGCAATGATCGCTGAATACGGATGGATCGGATAGGTCGGATTCGGCGTAAACACAACGTCCCCCGGTCGAATCGTAACCAGAATCAAATGCGACATCCCTTCCTTGACGCCGATGGTTGCAATGGCCTCGGTGTCCGGGTCGATGGTAACGCCAAACCGGCGCTGATACCAGCTGGCGATAGCCATTCGCAGTTTGGTAATTCCCATTGAGGCCGAATAGCGATGATTATGCGGCTTTTGAGCGGATTCAACCAGTTTATCGACGATATGCTGCGGGGTCCCCAGATCCGGATTCCCCATTCCCAGGTCGATAATGTCTTTGCCCGACCGCCGGGCTTCCATTTTGATTTCATTAACCGTTGCAAATACATAAGGCGGCAGGCGATCCAGTCTGGCAAACGTAAACATAGGTATCTCCAATTTGATGCTTTCAATGACGCAACGTCATCTTGTTAACGCCGGCGTGGCCCTAAAAAAGACAACTTTATTTGCGACGCCGAACTTGACTTCCAAAAATTGCTTTGACTTTTATGCCGGATGAGATTAATTTTCAAGGGTTTTTCGTCTTTCATAGTGCCACTGGCGGGATATTTTTTTACCACGGAAGCACGAAATCGTGAAAACACTTACACTAAGTTCAAAATTCAGGAGATCCATATGAAGGAGTCTTTCACATATGCCGATGCAGGCGTTGATATTGACAAGGCCAATAAGCTGGTGGATGCCATCGGAGAGATTGCAAAACAAACCGCGCGTGCCGGTGTAATGAGCGATATCGGTGGATTTGGCGGCCTTTTTTCGCTTAATCTTGCAAATTTGGAAGGGCCGGTTTTGGTCAGCTCGACCGACGGGGTTGGGACCAAGCTTAAGATCGCATTTATGCTGGATAAACACGATACCGTCGGCATTGATCTGGTGGCAATGTGCGTCAACGATATCATAGTTCAGGGCGCAAAGCCACTTTTCTTTCTCGATTATCTTTCAATGGGAAAACTCGACAATCAACGCGCGACGGATATCATTACGGGAATTGCCCAGGGATGCAAGCAGGCTCGATGCGCCCTGTTAGGTGGTGAAACAGCTGAGATGCCCGGGTTTTACGCACACAATGAATATGATCTGGCCGGATTCACGGTCGGCGTTGTCGACAACAGCAAAATTATCGACGGGACCGGGATACGGGTTGGACATAAACTCATCGGTATCGCTTCCAGCGGTCTCCACAGCAATGGGTATTCCCTGGTCCGCAAAGTTTGCTTTGAGGTGCTCAACCTAAAAATCGATCAGCACGTAACGGAACTCGGTAAAACCATTGGAGAAGAATTGCTGACACCGACAAAGATTTACGCTGCAACCATCAGCGGTCTTTTAAAAGATTTGCCGATCCATGGGATTGCGCACATTACCGGCGGCGGCATATCGGATAATATCGTGAGGATTGTACCTCAGGCCTGCAGCATCTTAATTCGTGAAGAAAGCTGGGATATTCCGCCCATTTTTTCTTTTCTGCAGCAGGCCGGCAACATCCCCGCAAAAGAAATGGCCCGCACATTCAACATGGGTATTGGAATGATCCTTATTGTGCCGGATTATGCCGTTTTAGACGTCACGCAGCGGATTGAAGCGATGAATGAACGCGCCTTTGTTGTCGGTGAAATTCTGGACTGCAAAGAAGCCGGCAGGCGCCTCGTCTGGGAATAATGTATATTTTAGGTATAGAAACATCTTGCGATGAAACTGCTGCGGCCGTCGTCCAGGATGGAACCGCTGTTTTATCTTCAAAGGTTTCTTCTCAGATCGAAATCCATCACCGTTACGGTGGCGTTGTTCCTGAGCTGGCCTCAAGAAAACACATTGAAGCCATTGTCCCGGCAGTTACGGAGGCTGTCAGCGATTCGGGGATAAAAACCAGTCAGATCGACGCCATTGCTGTAACCCGCGGGCCGGGTCTGGTCGGGGCGTTACTGGTGGGGTTTTCATTTGCCAAAGCTTACGCTTATACCCTGGGCATACCGCTGGTCGGGGTGAATCATCTGGAAGGTCATATCAATTCGGTGTTTCTGGAACCGCAGGCACCTCCATTTCCCTTTGTTGCGTTACTGGCATCCGGCGGGCACACCGGCATTTATTATGTGACTTCCCACACGGCTATTGAACTGATGGGGCAGACCCGGGATGACGCAGCCGGGGAGGCCTTTGATAAGGTCGCAAAATTACTCGGTTTGGGATATCCGGGCGGTGGGGTCATTGATAAGCTTTCTAAAGAAGGTAACCCGGAAAAAATTGTCTTTACGCGTCCCTATCTGAATAAATCCGACTTTGATTTTAGTTTTAGCGGGATCAAAACTGCGGTGAGCCTTTATGTTGGCAAGCATCAATCAGATTATAAAACCCGGATGGCAGACATTGCGGCCGGATTTCAGGAGGCTGTAGTTGAGGTGCTGGCCTACAAATTAATCAATGCGGCATTAAAAAAGGGATGTGAACATATCGCTGTCGTTGGCGGGGTGGCCGCCAACAGCGGTTTAAGGTACAAAGTCCGGCGTGACGCTGAACGCAGGGGCCTGAAGGTTCACATTCCTTCCGCCCAGCTGTGCGGCGATAATGCGGCGATGATTGCGGCGGCGGGGTATCATTATTTAAAAGCAGGAATCGATGCGAAGCTGGCTGACGATGTCTTCAGCCGCGCCAAATGAACACTAAATTCCCCAATCCCTCAATCCCTAAATTCCCAAATATCTCTTTTTCAACATCATAATCCTCTTCACCGATTCGATGCCCATTGCTTTTATTTCCGGAGAGCCTCGTAAGCGCTCTAAAATCTCTTTATAGGCGATCTCAATGTTGGGGCCTTTGTGGCAGATCAAGGTTATGTCAATGCCGGCCTGAAGGATTTTCTGAATGGCTGTTTTTATTTCATAATGTTTGTTAATGGCTCCCATGTCCAGGTCATCTGTCATCGAAATTCCTGAAAACCGCATCCGCTCCCGCAACAGTTTTAGGGCAATCCGTTGTGATAAACTGGCCGGCCATCGGGGATCAATTTTTTTATATATAACATGGGATAGCATAATGCCGGCGACTTCCTTTTCGATACTATCTGCAAAGGGGATGAGGTCGCAGGATTCCAATTCGGCCAGGTCGTGTTCGCAAGACGGCAGATCAATGTGGGAATCGGCGACGGTTCGGCCAATGCCGGGAAAGTGTTTGGCCACGGCCATGATGTTGTTCTGCTGCAAATGCGAAATTACCGTCAGGCCCAGTTTAGAAACCCAATTGGGGTCCTGGCCAAATGATCTGGCGGCCATGATGCTGGTGATTTCTTTGGGGGCAACATCCATGACGGGGGCCAGATTCATGTTAATACCGGCCTGGGCTAATTCGGCTGCTGTCGTTTGGGCAAAATAAATGGCATCGGCAACATCCTTCATGGCAGGATTTCCCGGAAACTGCGTAAACGGTTCTTTCAGCCTTGCAACTTGACCGCCCTCCTGGTCAATGGCAATCATTAACGGCGGTTGCCCATTCATGCGCGCATATTCCTGCACCGCGCCGCACAGTTTTTTGATCTGACCGGGCGTTTCGGCATTTTGCGAAAAAAGGATAATCCCGCCAACTTTAAGGTCCCGGATGAGAAATTTTAAATCCGGATTAAACTGCTCTCCTTCAAAGCCGACCATCAGGCGCTGGCCGGCCAGTTGTTCATCTGAAAAATCATTGATATCCATTGGCGGTCCCTTGATTTTGGATTTTGGAATTTGGATTGCGGATTGAAGCTGTTGGAAATTTATTGTGCAACTGACTCGTCTGCTCTTAAATCTAAAACCCAAAATCTAAAATCCAAAATATAAATAGCTCCAGTGTTTGTAATTCGTCAACCGTTGCTTTGATTATAGCATATTTGTGCCGATAGGATAAGATGGGGCTTGGGTCTAGTTAGACAGCATCGCCGGCAAAGAGAAGTTGGCGTCAGGATTTTCTTGGGAAAGTTTCAAGATGTTTTCAATAAGTTCATTGACTTTAAGTTTGCTTAGCGGTTTTGAAAACAGATAGCCCTGGCCCAATTGGCAATTCATTTCCAGAAGAATGGCAAGCTGCTTTTCGGTTTCCACCCCCTCGGCCACCACGACCATTTCAAGACGATGGGCCAGCGAAATAATCGCCTCGACAATATTGCGATTACCATCCGGTTCAGATTGTATTCTTGAGACAAAACTGCGATCCACCTTCAGGGTATCAATGGGCAGGCGTTGCAGATAACTCAAGGAAGAATAGCCGGTGCCAAAGTCATCGATTACCAGCTTTAAACCCAGATCTTTTAGGCGGTGAACCAGCCGAATGGTTTCATCCGCATCTTCCATGAGGGCTGTTTCGGTGATTTCCAATTTGAGCTGTTCGGGCGGCATACCGGTTTTGTCAAGAATCTCTGTGATATCATCCAGCAGAGTGGGGGATAGGAAATGCTTGCTGGATAGATTGATATTCATGGTGAGTTTGAGTTCATCCTGGAGTTGATCCTGCCAGTGACATAGGTCGGCACAGGCCTGTTCAGCAATCAGCTGGGTCATGGGGACAATAAGCCCGGTTTCTTCGGCAATCGAAATAAATGAGTCCGGATAAATAAGACCCAGCTGGGGGTGATTCCAGCGTATCAGCGACTCAAAACCCACCAGGGATGATGTTTGCAAATCGACAATCGGCTGATAATGATTTTCAAATTCATCTCTGTGGATCGCTTTGCGTAAATCCGTTTCTCTTTCCAACAGGTGCAACGCTTTTTTGTGCAGTGTTTTATCGAAAATTTTATATTGTGCTTTACCGTTTTCTTTGGCGTGATACATTGCTGCGTCGGCATCGCGGATGATGTTCTCGGGCTCATCATAGTCTCTGGTATTTAATACCACACCAAAACTGGCCGGTGCAAAGACCTCTTTACCTTCAACCATAAAAGGGCGTTTCAGTTCTTGCTGCAGCCGATCGGCCACACCGCTGGCATATTCGTAATTTTCAATATCTTCAAGCAGGATGACAAATTCATCACCCCCGAAGCGCCCCAGCGTATCGATATCTCTGAGGGATTCCTGTATGCGGTCGGCGAAGGCCTCTATGAGACGGTCGCCGACGCTATGGCCGAGACTGTCATTTACCAGTTTGAAACGGTCGATATCCAGGTAAAGAACCGCAAAGCGATAATCATCACGACGTTTGGCGCGTTTTACTGCCATGTTTAAGTGCTCCATAAACAGGGCGCGATTCGGCAGACTGGTGAGGGTATCATGGAAAGCCTGGTGATAAATTTGACGCTCCGCTTCCTTAAGTTCAGTAATATCGGCCAGGGAAACAACACTTTTATCGGAACCCGGGATTGCGGCCAAGGTACACAGCATATCTTTTTGAGTGTTGTTTTTACCTATGAATTTGCATTCGAAATGGGGAGGGATTTGGCCGAATTCCTGATGATCCGCAACGACCTCTCCATTAAGTATTTTACGTTGGGCTTTCTCATCGATAAAATGCAGCCAGGATTTGATATTTTCAATTTCATTTTTTTCGAAACCTGAGATTTTGGCAAACTCCGAATTTGACAGCGAAATGATCATATCGTCTTCGACGATAATCGTTGCCGCACCGGTATTTTCAAAAATCGTGCGATATTTCATCTCGGATTCACGAAGCTCGGCGGTGCGCTCGCGGACCTTGAGTTCAAGGGTTTCATTGGCTTCCCGCAGGGCTTCCTTTGATCGATTGATATTGTTGATCAGCAATTGGGTAAACAGACTGATGAGCAGGATTATTCCGACCGTAATAAATATGGTGAGATTGGGACTGGCTAAGATGGTCTTTTCAAAATAATAATAGAAGAAGGAAACACCCGTTCCGATAATGAGCAGACCGATATTATCCAAATTGAGATGACGCCTTTTTTTATTCATTGCCTGCCTCTTAGGGACACATATCCCTGTTATAATTTGATTTTCAGGGATTTGAGGCCCATTTAGCCGTTTGTTGACCGATGATGATCATCGACCCTATACCCGAGACCCAATCAAAAGATATTCCATATATCGGCCATTTTGGGTGATAACTTAAGCGGCAGGAAGGTATAAACCGTTTTCTTATCCCTTACGGGATTCATAACAGCGGCGCTCGAAGTAGGTTGCTGTGGCTTCATCAAACACGGCTTCATTTTCATGGATATACCTTGGCTCGCCTTCCCAGGCGCCACATGCCAGGACGACCGGTTCACCTAATGTAAACTTGCGGCCACAGGCCGGGCATCCTTCATCATTGAAACGATTCAGTTTTTCAAGATCGATGATGGTCCTTAACCTTTTTTTATCAGAACGGGCCATAAGCGCCTCCTCATGCTCTGCCCCCTTTACATCGAGGCCTTCTTTAAACCTAAGTTGAGGGTTCCAAATGATAAAAGGGGGTCAATGGTTTGGGTTATGATTGTTATCCTTAAACTAAATTCCGACAGCTGCCCTGTCAAGATGATCCATTTTCAGTGTTCAGGTGTCACGGTCTTAAAACATAGGACTGAGGACTGAGTGCTGAGG
>CBDUUO010000104.1:0-8898 GCA_965370395.1 uncultured bacterium | reverse complement strand
GAACCTGCTGACGGTGCCGCTTTACCATGTGGCCGGGATGCAGGCTGTTTTAGCCGGGCTATACGGGGGGCGCACATTGGTTTTGATGCGTCAGTTTGAGGTCAAGGAGTGGCTGAAGACGGCCCAGGAAGAAAAAGTGACACGGGCAATGCTGGTGCCCACCATGTTAAAATGGGTGATCGAAGATCCCGACTTTCACAATTATGACCTGTCGAGCCTGGGGGTCATCACTTACGGGGCGGCCCCCATGCCATTGAATGTTATTCAGAAAGCCATTGAGGAGATGCCCGGAGTACGGTTTATTAATGCGTTTGGTCAGACCGAAACCGCATCGACAATAACGACGTTGGGTCCCGAAGACCACATCATTAAAGGGACAGATGCCGATAAGGAAAAGAAGCTGAAACGGCTGGCCGCGTCCATTGGGAGGCCCCTGCCGGATGTGGAAGTGAAAATTGTCGATGAAAAAGGCACTGCGCTGCATGCCAACCAGGTCGGCGAGATTTATGCCAAAGGACCCAGAATTATGAAGGGTTACTGGGGGGATGCGGACAAGAGTGCCGAGGTGATCACCACCCAGGGGTGGCTGCGAACCGGTGATAAGGGATGGATGGATGAGGATGGATATATTTACCTGGCCGGTCGCGCTGATGATATGATCATCCGCGGGGGGGAGAATATTTCCCCGGAGGAAGTGGAAGATGTCCTGCACTCCCACCCCAAAATCGATGAAGCTGCAGTCATCGGCATCCCCCACCCGGATTGGGGCCAAGAGCCTTGTGCCATCGTGGTTCTCAAAAAAGGAGAGAAAGCCGACACGGATGAAGTTATGACGTATTGCCGATCCCGGCTGACCGGTTTTAAAAGGCCCGGATCTGTCATTTTTATCGATTCACTGCCGCGAAATCCGATGGGCAAGGTTCTGAAAAAGAAGCTCAGAAAAAAATACGGACAGCTTTAATCTGTTTGTTTTGTCATCGATTTTAAATAAATAAGCTTTGACGCCTGCGGCTTGGGCAGGAAAATTCATTTTTTGCTAATATTAAAAAAGGAGATAATTGAAAACATGGCAAATCAAGTTGGAAAAAGATATGTCTGCACGGTGTGTGGTGCAGAATTTATCGTAACCCGTGGAGGCAACGGGGAACTGCATTGCTGCGGGAAAAAGATGGAAATCAAGAAATAAAACTCTAATAACGAATAATTAATAATTTATTAACGCCTTTCAAAACACATAATGTGGAGGTAAACGGTCATGGTACAGCTTGGAAAACGATATCGTTGTGAGGCCTGCGGTACAGAGATTCTCTGCACCAAACCGGCTGACGGCGATCCGTTGTGTTGCGAAAAAGAGATGGAATTGCAACAGCCTAATAAAGAGAAGTCATCCGATTAGTTCCAACGCCGATGATATTATGGAATTCATTGGCTATCGCAGCAATCGAACCGCCCAGATAGATGGTAATCTGAATGGCGGCGAAGCTTACTGCGGCGCATCGGACGGATTAATCAAGGAAATACTTCCGGCCAAGGATGTGGTTCGACAATTGGTTGAGGGATATGAACATGTTCTGAAACGATTGAATGAATGAGCTTGAACTGTTGAAGGTATAATAAATGTCGATAGGTTAAATTCGATAACATGGAATTAACCGAAAACCGATATGGTTTTTTACATGGTTTACGCATTTTAGATTTAGCCGATGAAAAAGCCAGCTTTTGCACAAAGCTCCTGGCAGATATGGGGGCACGTGTCATTAAGGTGGAAAAACCCGGCGGCGATGCCTCACGAAATATAGGACCTTTCTTTAAAGACACCTCCCGGTCGAAAAACAGTATACCCTTTTTTTACAGCAATACCAACAAACTCGGCATCACTCTGGATCTGGAACACAACGAAGGCAAATCGATTTTTTCAAAATTGGTGCAAAACACCGATGTGGTCGTCGAGACCTTTGCCCCGGGGGATCTAAAGCGGATGGGACTGAATTTTGAAACCCTCAGCGGCCTCAATCCGAAACTCATTTTGGCATCCGTGACCGGTTTTGGACAAAACGGCCCCAGAAGAAATTTTAAAACAAACGACATGGTAGCATCTGCATACGGGGGGCAGATGTACGTCTGCGGGTCTCCGTCCGCACCCCCACTTAAATCCTTCGGCGATCAATCGTATTATGCGGCCTCGTTATTTGCGGCAACCGCCATTCTACTGACATTACGGAACCGGGCTAAAACAGGAACGGGTGAGCACCTTGATATTTCTTTACAGGCATCCGTCACAGCGACCCTGGAACATGTAATGGTGCGTTATTTTGCAGAAGGTATCATTTTCCAAAGACAACAAAGCCTTCACTGGAATGAAGACTTTGTTGTCTTGCCGTGCAAAGATGGCTTCATTCATGCCACGCTTTTTCAGAAATGGGAAACCCTGATTGAGTGGCTGGCAACCGAAGGTATGGCCGAAGATCTGGCAGATGAAAAATGGCTGGATGAAGACTATCGGCGCAAACACCTGCGACACGTTATTGCGGTTTTGGAAAAATGGACAACCGCGCATACCATGGATGAGATTTTTGAACTGGCGCAACTGATGCGATTTCCGTGGGCACCGGTTCGATCTCCGAATGAGGTCCTCAACAGTCCCCAGCTCAAAGCACGCAAATTTTTCATTGAACGGGAATATGCCGGATCTGGAAAAACCGTCAACTACCCCGGTTCTCCATACAAAACGAGCTGTAACTTTGATGCCCGAATCAATCCCGCACCAATGCCCGGTGAGCATAATGAGATGATCTACCGGCAGGAGCTGGGCCTATCGGAAAAAAATCTAAAACGGCTTTATGACCGGAATGTCATATAGATAAGATTTTATGCAATCAACGATACTCCAAGGATTAAGAGTTGTAGATCTTACCAGAATAGTGGCCGGACCGTATACCACACGCATGCTGTCCGACTTTGGCGCAGAGGTAATCAAGGTCCAATCGGCCAAGGTGGCAACGGGGATTGAGTCGAATACGACACCGTATTTTCACGCCTGGAACCGAAACAAAAGAAGTATTACTTTGGATATGGATTATCATGAAGCCAGGGAGATATTTTTGAAACTGGTTAAGATCAGCGATATCGTGGTGGAAAACTTTTCACCCCGTGTGATGTCAAACTGGGATTTGGATTATGCTACCCTGAAAAAGTCGAACGAAAGACTCATCATGTTAAGCATGTCGGGGACGGGGCAGAACGGACCATGGAAAAATTTTGTAGCATACGCACCCACGGTGCAGTCGCTGGGAGGACTAACCTATCTTACCTCGTATTCCCAGGATGCCCCCATGGGCTTTGGATATGCCTATGCAGACATGGTCTCCGGACTATATGGTGCGATCTCAATTCTGGCAGCGCTGGAACATCGCTACCGATGCGGACAGGGACAATACATCGATCTGTCGGAATATGAAGCCGTATGCACTACGATCGGCCCGGCTCTGATAGATGCCTGCTTTAATCAAAATCAGATAGTGCCCAAAGGAAACGATGCCGAACAAAGACCTGCGGCGCCATACGGCTGTTATAAATGTTCAGGAGAGGATCGGTGGTGTGTCATCGCAGTTTTTACCGAGGATGAATGGCGGTCGCTGTGCGGCGTTCTTGGAAATCCCGCCTGGTGTGAGAAAGATAATTTTTCGTCCTTGGCCGGTCGGAAAAAGCATAAGGAAATACTGGATAGACATATTGGCGAGTGGACGGCGGGACAGACGGCCGAAAACGTGGTGGACTGTCTTCAGCAAGCGGGCATTGCAGCCGGTGTCGTTCAGAATGCTGAGGATTTGGCCAACGATCCACAGCTATCCGCCAATAAATTTTTTACATCCCTGAACCATCCGGTCCTAAGTGAGATAAAAACAGATACATATCCCTTTAAATTTAAAAATTGTAGCAAAGCACCCTGGAAGGCTTCCCCCTTGCTCGGCGAAGCAAATCAATACGTTTTTGAAGAATTGCTCGGTATGAAAGAGACCACAATTCAATCGTATATTGAGCAAGGGATCATCGCCTAGCGTTTTTTCTCCCAAACGACTTTCCCCCCGATAATTGTCTTATCAACCTGCAGGTTTCTGAACTCATCCGATAGAAGTCGGGTTGGATCTGCGTTTAAGACCACCAGATCCGCCAGTTTCCCCGGTGTGATGGTGCCTTTAATGGTTTCTTCAAAATTGGCCCGGGCGGCATTCAGGGTATACATCTGCAACGCTGCGGTGGATTGGATTTTCTCTCTGTCGCCGACAATGTCTCCTGCTGCACTCAATCTGTGTATCGCCGCATTTATTCCGATAAACGGGTCGGGTGACACAATCGGACAATCCGAACTCGCTGCGACGTTGATTCCTTGATCAAGAAGGGTTCTGATCGGGTACAGATGTTTCAATTGCTCATCCGCGACGGTGTCGAGATAGCGTTCACCGTGAAAGTAGATAAATGCGGGTTGCGTCACCACCGTTATACCAAGGGATGCGATTTTTCGAGCTAAATCCGGCGGGCACACGGAACAGTGCTCAATGCGGTGGCGGTGGTCTTTTGCGGGAGACTTCTCCAGGGCAAATTGGATCGCCTCGCAGGCAGCTTTAACAGTCTTTTCTTCGAGCGCATGAATCGCAATTTGCTGCCCGGCATCATGGACCTCGAACACCATCTCGTTTAATTCTGACTGAGAAGGATGCAGCCGACCGGTAGTATCATCCAGAATAATTTTGATAGCACCCAACCGGAGTTGGTTTTGGTTTAACTCGTTTAAATGGTATTGCTTGTTATTATTTTTAAACGCGTAAATTCCCATCATCAGATTCATTCGGGGGCGCAGGATGCCGGATTCTTTCCAGGATTTGAGAAGTTTCCATTGTTCTGTATCATTGCGGGATGATGCATCTTGGATACTCGTAACGCCTAGAGAAATAAGTTCCTGATTCGCCAACTGTAAGCCCTTTTCAAGCTCTGCAGGGGCAAGCGGGGGAATTCGATCATACAAAAAATCTCCCATTTCGTAGAGTAACCCTGTTGGCTCACTTGTTTTCAAATCCCGCTCAATCATGCCGCCGTCAGGATCACCGGTTTCTCTGGTTATCCCAACGAGCTTAAGCGCTAGGCTGTTGAGAACGTGGGCATGTCCCGATCGCTGCGTTAGCCGGACGGGATGGTCCGGGGTTGCTTTATCCAGGTCCCAGCGGTTGGGATGTCGTTTTTCTGACAAATAGAATTCATTATACCCTCTTCCAAAGATCCATTGGCCGGATGGCCGGTTCCGTGAACAGTTCTTAATAATTGATTGAATATCAGAGATCGAATGAACATTCTTGCCCGGACTGAGGTCCGGTGTTACAAAGCTTTTGGCATAGGAGACAAAATGAAGGTGGGCATCGATAAGGCCGGGGATAACTGTTTTTCCGCTGCAGTCGATAATTCCGGTATTTTTATCCCTTAAATTTTTCCAATCTTTTCCGTAACCGGTTGCAATGATTTTATCATTCTCGATAGCAACCCAGGAAGCATGAGGGGAAAGCGGATCTAAAGTAATAATATTGGCGTTGATCAAAATGAGGTTTTTGGAAGACGGTTTCATCATTTCATATATACATATCAAAGCTTGTGTAATATTTCAAAGCGCTCGGCCGGGATGGCCGATAACGACATATCTAAAAACGGGCGAATCAGACGTGATGCGCATGATTCCAAAACGTTTTCAGACAAGCGAGATGAATCAATCGATGGGTAATTATCGAAAGCGGATTTACCGGGCTGGCCACCACCGATAAAAAGAGCTTAATCCAAAACTATCAATTGAGAAATATAAAAATTTCTGTTAAAAGAGAGCCTTAATTATCCGGAATTTCTAAAAAATTTAGGGGTGAATAAAATCGCGATAAAAATATCCATAAAGAGATTATAGAAAAAGCCAGGGAATTCGGGGCGGACCTGGCTGGTATCGCAAATGTTGAAAAACTAAAAAAATCTCCTTCCCATTTAATCTATGGGAAGCTGGGAGAATATAATACCGTCGGAAACAAAACACCGGAGGAATTAAAGTCGGGGGAAATCGCGTGGCCGGAAAATGCAAAATCGGCCATTATCATTGCCGTTGTGCATCCTGAGGAAAAATCTGAATTAGACTGGCGGAAAGCGGGTTACAAAGAGGGGGGCATCCGGCAACCGCATCCTGATATCAGTCAATACCCAGCTCGTTGCGTGGTTGGAAAGCGAAGAAAAGATAAAAGCGAAGTCGCTGCCCTATCAAATCGAACACAAAGGGTTTTTTCTGCAAAATTCGTATAGAAGTCTCAAATTTTTTGCATGATTGAAAAGTTTACATTCCGTGCCTGCTTCCACAGTTTCAGAAAACCCCAGATTTATTTCAGGTTACATCTGCAAATCCTCAATTTTCAACTTTATTGAGAAAACATTGGGATATTCTCTTGCCGTTTTTCAGGTTCCACATGCAATTCCGTTATAAATGTATCTTTTAGTATTTCTACGAGATTCAGGATATAAAAAACCGGAGCGAAGCCAAATAGCATTACCCCGGTTTTTATTATTTTCCCAAAGAGAAATTCGTTACTATTTATTCTTCAAGTTGGCTGATAAATTGTTCCACTGATAACGTCTGCCCCAACAGCGGGAATATTTTCTGCTCAGAGTGATTTTGCTCTTCCTCTGAATTGGCAGCAGTAGCATCTTTTATTACAGTAACCCCATAGCCCTTATCATAAGCGGTACGGGCAGTGCTTTCAACGCAGAAATTGGTCAAAAACCCACCAATAACTACGTTCTTAATATTGCCTCTCTTTAACAGTTCGTCCAAATTGGTTTTATTAAAGCCACATAAGGTACACTTACCGCCAACAACCTCATCCCCTTCGCCCGGTTTTAATTCATCGATGAACTCTGCTCCCCAAGTGCCCTCTCGTAAAGCATCCCCATCTGCCACAGCTTTGACAATGCCCTGCATTTGATGATCTTCGAAATATTTCTCATTAAATACAAAGGGTGAATGGATAATCAACGCACCTTTTTTACGAGCCTCCTCGGCCAGTTTCACAGCGTTTGGGATTGTATTCTGTCGGGAAAGTTCCGACTTTACACCGCCATGCAATTTGCCACCTTCTTTACAAAAATCGTTTTGAAATTCTATTAGAACCACTGCTGTTTCTTTTGCCTTCATTTTGTTGCCTCCTTATTAACCGTCGGGTTTTTCTTGGTGATTTTTCGACGAATGCTCATCACTACCATACACCTCAACATAAGCGTTATGAGAGATGCAACCTTTATTCCAGTGATTTCTCACTTTCTTTCCGATAAATGAATCCGGATATTTGCGCCCGATGTTGCAGCCGGGGCAGATCTTGCTCCATCCTGCCAGCACTTTTTTCATTTCCATGATTGCCTCCTTTCTGCAGGCATATTGGTCTGCCATATAAAAGCACAAAAATGTTCCGTGCGAATATCTTAAATAAAAGGTACTCGCCTCACTTTAGCATCTGCAAATGAATTGCCAAAAAATTGGTAACAATTTTTTAACAATTGTACTAACCATATGAAGGTGTGGTATCCGTGCTTCGGGCAGATAAAAGATCACGATAAGCATTCGACAGTCTTCTTGAAATAACCCCAGCCAATCTTTGTAGCACTTTATATCCGACTTCAGGACGATTTTGAAATATTCTATTTAGCTTGTCTTTTTCAATTTTCACCACCTTGAGATCTGTAGCACAGATGCCAGAAGCAGTATATTTTCCATTTTCAAGCATGCTTGACCAACCAAATACATCGCCCGGCTCTGAAAGATTGTAGGTTATAGAGCCGCCATTTTTGATTACCAGGTATACCGTTCCTTCAAGGAGAATATATAAACACTTGGCTTGCTCATCCTTTTCAAACAAGACTGTATCTTTAGAATAGCTATCCTCAGAACAAATACCGGCAATCTCATTCAACACCTCAAAATCAACTCCTTCAAAAAGTTCTATTTCTTTGAGTATCATTTTTCCCTCCTATTTTGCGGGTTTAAATAATTTATCTAATTGATAATTGAACGCCAAAGAATAGATGATAAAATTTGAAATTATCAATTGCTATTACAGCAATACCAGATAAAGAGTAACGGGTTGAATTCAAACACAGAAATGGCAATGGGCTATGATTTTTCTGGATCTGATCAAATTAGGTCAGAAGTAGGAAATTTAACAACGGCCAGAGGGAATTAAATAGTGGTGCACGTAACAAGAGTTTCTGTTTGAGTCTCAGATCTAATTTTGATGAATCCTAAAGAATATTAATTTGATTGTCAAAAGGAAAATCTCATCCAAGTTTTGGAACGAATTTGTCTTAAGTTTGTAAACTGCGAGTCTAAATCATCCAATTAGGATTTTTGCGGATTGAGCATGACAAACCTATACTTTTTTAGCGGTTCGTTTTGTTTACATTTCGTGCCTAAATCTAACATAATTGGAAAATGTATATTTGATTTGCCAATCACAATTTCAATAAATCAATTCTTACCTATATAGAGCCCAATATTCTTGCCAAAGCAAACTCATCTCGTTACCAATAAAACGGTGCAATATTCAACTGGTTGATCTCACCTGGAAAAAATAAAGCGGGCACTATATACTGTGGTTTGTTTTTTTACTTCAAAATTAAAGATATATTGAGATTATCTAAACTATTAGAATTAATGTGATTTTTGCAGATACTAAATGGATATATGCAACGTATCGCATTTTTTCATCCGGTGTCAAACTGTAGGCCCGAAAAATGCGGTTTTAAGGCAATAAGAAGGGCAAACCCATAGGCTCGGATTCACCCTTTTGAGTTGTGATTAAAAACTGATATCCAAAAAATTTTCAGAAT
>CBDUUO010000103.1:0-8902 GCA_965370395.1 uncultured bacterium | reverse complement strand
CCTGACACCTGACACCTTAGAAAAATTCATCACTCCACTAAAAAAGGGGAGCCATCTCAATGAAGCGCTCCCCTTTTTAGCGATTTGCTGTTTAATCAAAAATTTCGACCGGCATACTCGTTATATGTCATCGCCACCGTTCGATACACCAAATGGGCCAGCTTTGAGAACGGCAGATAAGCAAATAACGCAAACACCAGGATCAGGTGAATATAATAGGTCGCAAAGGATACTACCGCCCAGCCCGCCAGCCGTGTCAGCTGGACAGCCATGCCGGTCACACCCAGCCCAAAAGCAAGGTAGATCAGGTACCAGTCAAAGTAGCTGGAAGTCTGATCTTTTTTGGAGATGCGATTTTTGATCATCAGGCTGGTTCCAACAATCAGCGCCACACCGGCGATATTGGCCAGCCATTTAATCGGATTGAGCTGGGACCAGGGGCCGTGAACCGGGCCGCCGGGAAGCAGATACGACCCATAGAGGATAAGGAAAATAACCGACGTCACAATAAACAGCCCGATAAAGCCACACAATGTCAAGAGGTGGGCAATTTCGCGGTCTTTATTTTCAGTACACTCCGAAAACTTGCGATGTAACAGGATGGTCGGAATGATACGAACAAACGCCTTAATGAATCCGACCACTTCGATGTTTTGCTTGGTTGTTTTACCCTCCAGCAGTGCATTTTGATGGATATCACCCAAAAACCGTTTGAGACCCAACGCAAAAACAACCGCCGCAAAAATTGCTGCCGGGAGCATATGCATATCCACCAGCCAAGTGGAAAAAAATTTGTAATGCTTGATTCCTTCGCTGAGATCCGGCGTAAAATCGAGCAGACCCGTGATCGTTCCCACAATGAGAAAGAGGACCGCCGGGATCGCCAACAAAATAGGCAATTTTTTGGGATCCTTCAGGGCATTGGCCAATGCTTTTGGCCGGGCATACTCTGAAATCGTATACGCACGCACGGCTGCCAGTACATCACCGGGCTTGGCTTCGCGGGGACAATAGGTGGAACAATCGCCGCAATTGTGGCACAACCAGATGTCGGCATTGCCCACCAGCTTGTCTTTCAGCCCCCAGGAGGCCGCGATCATTTCCTTGCGGGGAAACGGTTTGGTGTCCGGTGAAATCGGACAGGCGACCGAACAGGCTGCACACTGATAGCACTTCTTCAGGTCTTCGCCCCCCAGTGCAGCGACATTTTTGATAAAATCTAAATCAGGCTCAATAACATATGTATCCGCCATATTCATACCTCCCCAATCAATTGAAGATTGATTATTGAATATTGAAAATCGGAATGAACTCTTTTCAATCGACAATCGCCAATCGAAAATAGTCAATTATTAAAATCCCTTAAAGGGGTTCGGACCCATTTCCTCGACACTGGCCACGAAATCGTCAATGATTTGCGGGAGTTTATCATATTCATCGATGGCCACCTGGAATTGGGCCACACGTTCTTCTTCAATGGCCAGGCTCGATAAGGCCTCGCCGATTTTTTTCATTCGGATGTCGGCCAGCTCGCTGCCCTTGACGAAATGACACTGATAATCGTCACCGTGTTTGCAGCCCAGCAGAAAAACACCGTCCATCCCCTGGGCCATGGCGTCCTTGATCCAGATGACATTGACCGAACCCAGGCACCTGACCGGAATGATGCGCACCCTCGCCGAATAGGCGAGCCGATTGAGAGCAGCGATATCGAGGGCCGGATAGGCATCATTTTCACACACCAGACCGAGAATCCGTAGCGGCGGCTCGTCATAATCATCTTCGGAAGGCACACCGATCGCTTTGACCATCGATCCGATACTGTCGATGCTGTAATCGGCAAAGTTGATGATGCGTTCCGGGCAGCACCCCATACAGGTGCCGCAACGGCGGCAGCGCGCCGGATTCGGCTTGGGTGTGCCCTTTTCATCATCATCGATGGCGCCGAAGGGGCATTCTTCGGTGCAGCGTTTGCACTGGGTGCATCTTTGCATGAAAAAGTCCGGGATGGCCATATCGCCGGACCTGGGATGTACCGAAACACCGCGGTTGACCGACTCCAGACATTGAATCGCTTTTAAAGCCGCTCCGGTGGCATCCTCCACCGCCTCTTCCACGGTCATACTGCGCCGGATGGCACCGGCGGCATAAATACCGGTGCGCTGGGTTTCATAAGGGAAACAGATAAAATTCGAATCGGCATAGTCGTCAAAAAGGGCGTTATCGCGGAATCCCGGACCCTGCCGGTAGGCCAGGTTGATCACCGGATCATCTTTGGTAACCGGAACCATCCCGGTTGCCAGTACCACCATATCGGCTTTGACCTGAACCTTTTCCCCCAGAAGGGTATTGTCGGCTTCGACAATTAGGCCATCACTGTTTTTAGACACGCGGGTGACCTCCCCCTTGGTTAAAAAGATGCCGGGGTCCTGCTGGATATTTTTGTAAAAGTTTTCCGTCAGACCCAGGGTACGCATATGCTGGTAGAAGACAAAAGATTTGCCGTCATCATAATCTTCGCGCAGGTATTTGGCTTGTTTGAGCGCCACCAGGCTGGTCACCGCACCGGTATAGGCAAAATCTCTGTCATCCCCCTGGCCGGGGCTCTGGATGAAAACAACGGATTTGGCCGCTTGGCCGTCTGAGGGCCGCATAATTTTACCGGCGGCCGCGATTTCTTCAAACTGATGATTGGTGACCACATCGGCAATAGTGCCAAAGCCCAGATGGGCAAATTCGCCTTCTTCAGGCTGATAGGGCCGCCACCCGGCCGCCAGAATCACGGCACCGAATTTTTCACCGTTGGGATCCAGGATCAAAATGTCCTTTTTGCCTTCATTATACTCCATAAATTTGGCGTGAAGCGCTTCGGCATCCAGCTCTTTGCCCTTGTCATCGACTTTCATCTCCTCCGGCAACGGATACGGGACGTCGAATTCAGTTTTTTCACCGGGCTTTTTAAGGGTCACCGTAAAATCACCCGGTTCCCCGGCGATACGCGCAACCACCGTCTCGGTTTTCACCGTGATGTTGGAATAGTTTTCAAGTTCATTTATTTTTGATTCGATCGCCGGCGGGATCAAATCATCATAGGGGTAAGCTCCGGGAAGCTGTTTGCGCCACTTTTGGGCATTGCCGCCTAGCGACGCTTCTTTTTCGACGATGGTCACCTCGTAGCCGGTTTTAGCCACATCGATGGCCGCCGAAATCCCGCTCATACCACCGCCGATAACCAGGATCTTTTTGTTCAGCGTTTCCAGCAGATAGGGCTCAGGCAAATCGACTTTTTCGACCTGCGCCATCCCCATCTTTAAATAATCTTCAGCCATCATCTGAACAGGGTCGATGAAGGTTTCATCGTCTTTTTGTTCTTCGGTGGGAGCCGGATACGTTGAGCGGGGATGAGTCCAGACCACCCCTTCCCTTAAGTTCACCCGATCCACGATGCAGCCGTCAAAGCGGAAGACATCATAAAGAACCCGGCGTGAACAGGCAGCAATCACCAGCGTATTGACGCCTTCATCGGCAATATCTTTTTTCAGGAGCTCAACACCCGCTTTACTGCAAAGAATCGGGCAGGTTTTGACCGGAAGCCCTTCCTCTTTGGCAACTTCGCTCAGCTTTTCGATATCGACGGCTTCTCCGATCCCACAACCTTGACAGATATATACACCATATTTTTTATCCATGAATATCCTCCTACCTGCTTACCAAGGTTTGAATCGCCTTAAGGGCCATTCCGGTAGCATTTTGATTGGATGAAACCACGTCGGCCGGTTTGTTGGCACATCCGGCTGCAAACATCCCGCCTTTTTCAAAGTCGTTGACGATAAATCCGTCATCATTGTACTGCAAATCTGCCGGAAGTTTGTCGGTCGCCGCCGTGGGCTGCATTCCGGTTGCCAGAACCACCATCTCCACTTCCTGATGGACTTTTTCGCCGGTCACGGCATTTTCGGCAACCACGGTGACATTATTCGTGCCCGCATCTTCACTGACCTCGGCCACTTTACCTTTAATCAGGAAAATGTTTTCATCCTCTTTGATCGTTTGGTAAAACCGTTCATAGCGGTAACCCGGAGCCCTGAGATCGATATAGAAGATGTAAATTTTGGCATCGGGATAACGCTCGCGAACGTAGGTGGCCTGCTTTAAAGATGCCATGCAGCATATATAGGAGCAGTAAGGCAGGTGATTTTCATCGCGGGAACCTGCACACTGGACAAAGGCCACACTTTGCGGCTCTTTGTTATCCGAGGGACGCAGAATTTTGCCCCGGGTGGGTCCATTAGGAGATGCCAGTCGCTCCATCATCATGTTGGTGATAATGTTCGGATACTGACCGAAACCCAGATTATCGATCTTGGCGGCATCATAAGGTTGCCAGCCGGTGGCCCACACAATGGCGCCCATGTTTAAATTCAGGGTTTTGGCTTCCATTTCAAGATCAACCGCATCGTACTTACAGGCTTCCTTGGCCCGGGTGGCATCCGGGGTACCGATAATCTCCGGCGCAATCACGTAGCGGGCCGGAAATGCCATTTCAAACGGCAAATAAGCCCCCTTGATGTTTTGCATCCCGAAATCATATTCACTGGCAATTTCAGCCTGACAGGCTGCGGCACAATCCCCGCAGCAGGTACAGTTTTCATTGACGAATCTGGGGTTAACCTTAATCGCCACATCATAGTTGCCCGGACCGCCGGCAACCGACTCGACCTCTGCCAGCGTCAGGATCTTGATTCGCGGGTTATCCTTGATCCGCCTGAAATTGATTTCCAGGCCGCAAGTCGGAGGGCACAACTTGGGAAAATATTGATTCAGCTGTGCGACCCTTCCGCCCAAATACGGATTTTTTTCGACCAGGAAAACCTCGTACCCCACTTCGGCAGCTTCAATCGCCGTGGTCAGACCGCTGATTCCGCCGCCCACGACTAGTATGCTTCCGCTTGCAGGAGCTGTTTTTTCTTCAGTCATACTTTCCTCCGATATGAACAAAAACCTCCAGGTGTCGGCTGACACCTGGAGGTCGTATTTCATCGACTACAAATCACAGCCGACCTTCGATTAATCCTTGAATATCTTAATATAGTCTTTCTTAAAGATATCCCACTTCTGCTCTTTGGGATCATACTTGGAGTTGACGAAGCAGAACCAGTTTTCGTCATCCGTTCCCGGATAATCCGACTGATAATAGAAGCCGGGATAACGGGTCTCTTTGCGGAACTGGATGTGACGCAGATGCGATTCAAGCGTCCAGATCCGGTGCTGAATCTCCCAGGCTCTCATCAGTTCGTGCAGATCACCGGCGGCCAGTTTTTCGTTATCTTCCCGCATCGTTGTCAGCAGTTCCATGACGATCTCAAGGTTTTTGGAGGTCGTCTGGTAGAATGTGGCCGTTCCGGCACCGTATTCGTGGGCGGCCTTCATCATGCGGTACATCATACCGTTGGGCTTGAGGTAATTGGGGTTAATGTCATCGGCCGTGGTGTATTCGCAATGATCCAGATAGGTACGGACCGGTTGGTAAACGATGTCGACCAGCTCCTCTGCAGATTGACTGATGGCCGGTGAGTAGTCGGCATGATCTTTGGCGTAACGAACCATCTGCTTGACAACCATCCGTCCTTCGGCGTGAGAACCCGAAGAAAACTTATGTCCGGAACAACCCACACCGTCGCCGGCGGTAAACAGACCGTTGACCGTGGTCATGCGGTTGTATATCTTGCCGTTGTCGGCTTTAATCTTGTAAGCGTCCGGCACCCAATCCAAATCCGGACCGGAGGTCCACAGACCGCAGCAGCCGGAGTGTGATCCGAGCAGATACGGTTCCGTTGGCATAACCTCGGAATTTTTCTTTTCAGGCTCGGTGTTGGTGGCGCACCACAGATTGGCCTGCCCGCAGGTCATATCCAGGAAGTCTTCCCAGGCTTCGGACTCAAGATGCTTGAGTTCCTTCTTGTTCATGGTCTTGCCAATCTCGGCCAGGGCGCTCACAGTATCCATCATAATAGGCCCGCGACCTTCCTTCATCTCAAAGAGCATCAGGTGGTTCCGCAAACAGGTCGGTGTGATGGCTGCGGTTCCATAAGGTGCATATTTTTCCAGCTCGGCTTTGGCGGCATCACCGCCGGCAAACGCTTCGCCCAGGCCGTTGAGGGTTTTGGCCTTAAACAGCAAGAACCAGGCACCGACCGGACCATAACCGTCTTTAAAACGGGCCGGGGTGAAGCGGTTTTCCATCATAGACAGCTCGGCGCCGACTTTCATGCACAGGGTATAGGTGGAACCGGAGTTCCATACCGGATACCAGGCACGGCCTTTGCCTTCACCCACTGAACGGGGCTGGTAAATATTTACGGCCCCACCGCAGGCAACCACCATGGTCTTGCACTTGATAATGTAAACTTTGTTTTCACGGACGGAAAAACCGACGGCACCGGCAATCTGGTTTTCCTTGTCGGCATCCAGCAGCAATTCGACGATGAAAACCCTTTCCAGAACGTTTTCTTCGCCAATGGCCAGCTTGGCCGCTTCGGCCACGATGCGTTTGTAGGATTCGCCGTTGATCATAATCTGCCATTTGCCCGTGCGCACCGGCGAAGCGCCTTCTTTCAGCGTTCCTACTTTCTGGCCTTTTTTACCATCCAGGTTTTTGCCGTCTTCGGATTTCTTCCAGATCGGCAGACCCCATTCTTCAAACAAATGCACGGAATCATCAACGTGGCAGCCCAGATCGAAAATCAGGTCTTCGCGCACAATGCCCATCAGGTCGTTGCGGACCATGCGCACATAATCTTCAATGGTGTTGTCACCAATATACGTGTTAATTGCAGAAAGGCCCTGAGCAACCGCACCGCTTCTTTCCAAGGCCGCTTTATCCACCATCAGAACACTCTGGTCATCAGACATCCATTTTTTGGCCTCAAAGGCAGCGCCGCTGGCAGCCATACCGCCGCCGACGATCAGAATATCAACTTCCCGCTCCTCGACTTCCGGGTCCCTTACAGCTTTGAGTTCCCCGACTGGTTTATTCGGTAATGCCATATTACATCCTCCTTAAATCATTATTAAAGATCGTTATCATAAAATCTTTTATACCTGGCTTCGCATTTACACCAATTCTCCGTCACCCGGCTGACCATACGCTGTGCCATCGGCTTCTTCGGTTGACAGAAGTTGGCTTTCCAGATCATTACCCTTTAGATCCAGATATGCATTGGCCTGTCCTTCGGGGGTGGTCCGGATGGGGAACTTAAAGCGTTTGATGGTCCCGTTTCTAAACTTGCAGGTCCACATGATATCCTCGGTTCCCAGCATTGGCATCACACTGCTTCCCAGGGGAACAAAGTCGGCATAACCCCTGACTTCGATTGCCTGGGTGGGGCAGATCTTGACGCATGAGAAGCATTCCCAGCACTGATCCGGCTCCTGGTTGTAAGCCTTCATCTCGTTGGGTTCGAGAACCATCAGGTCATTGGGACAAATGTACTGACAAGCAGTTTTGTCCCCGCCTTTACAACCATCACATTTTTCAGATATTACAAAACTTGGCATTTATTATACCTCCTAAATTAATTTGGTAAATTCTTGTGGTTACCCTTTAACCGTCAAAAAGACCTCAAAAAAATTAAGTGCTTGCACCTCCCTTCAGATTGTTGGATTTATATTTCCTGGGTTATTTATCGGTTAAACCGGAACCCGCCGGTTGAAATTCAGATTAGAATAATGCGTTTGTTCAATTAGGCTGAGTAAATATTTCCTATAAAATCAGCAAGATACAAGCGCCTAAGAGACGAAACATATCATTCAACATTTTGCTTGTCAAGGGTTTTTGATCCTGCAAAAATCAAAATTTCAGCAAGTTATGAGATAATGTCCGTAACTTCTACTAGCAGTAGTTCCTTGCCCAAGTTGACACCATATATTGTATTGGAACCCAAAATTCATGTAACAAATCCTAAACTAAAAATTTATTTGACACACGGTCAAAACCTGATACAGGGTTCAGAGGTCAGAGGTCAGAAAACAGAAGGCAGATGTCAGACGACAAAAGACAGAAGACAAAGTGCAGAAAACAGAAGGCAGCTTATTGAATTCGAGTCACAGTCGATGTCCTCTGTTCTCTGACCTCTGCCATCTGTTTTCTGACACCTTAACCTCTGAACCTGGAACCCCATAATGAGGATCAGATAGAAGTGAACGAAAAGCTTATTCCCATAATGCCGGACGAGACCTTCAGGTTTGCATGTGCTCCCGGAGTGGCATGTTTCAATGAATGCTGCCGGGATTTGAATCAGTTTTTGTACCCTTACGACATCTTACGTCTAAAAAAAAGACTGGATCTGTCCTCGGGTGAATTTCTGCAACGCTATACGTACCCGCACATCGGCCCCGAATCAGGACTTCCGATTTTGGCACTTAAAACCGCAGACGTCGAACGGTTCACATGCCCGTTTGTTACCGAAAACGGCTGCAGCGTATACCCGGATCGGCCCTCATCCTGCCGCACCTATCCGCTGGTGCGGGCAATATCCCGCAGTCGAGAAAGCGGTAAAATCACCGAACGTTTCATGCTGCTGAAAGAGCCGCATTGTCTGGGTTTTAATGAACGAGACGAGCAGACTGTGCGACAATGGATAAAAGACCAGGAAGTTGAGACCTACAATCATATCAACGATAAGCTGATGGAAATCATCAGTATTAAAAGCCGGCTGCTGCCGGGCCCGCTGGATCTCAAATCGCGCCATCTGTTTTGCATGGCCCTTTACGATCTCGATAATTTCAGAACTCATATTTTTAAAAATGGCCTTTTCGGTGACTTTAAGGTGAATCCGCAAAAGCTGGCAGCTGCCAAGATAGATGATACCGCACTGCTGGAAGTGGGAATGGAATGGGTCAA